>JAUWZH010000028.1 GCA_030615435.1 Candidatus Brocadiaceae bacterium
CTGAAGGCAGAAGCCGCCCGGGGAAACAACCGGCCAGGGTTGCTGAACCCGGCACGGGAAACATGCCGGGAGCCGATGGCCGCGGTCGCCCCTCGCACCGGCTGGCAGCGCGGCGTGCCACTGCGTCGGCAAAAGGCGGACGTTTCTCCTGCGGATGCCAATGGTGGAAGGAGAGGCCCAGGAACCGAACCCTTTAGTACTCCTTGCGCAGGCGGGAGGGGGGGATTGCCAGGTTCTTCCGGTACTTGGAGACGGTGCGCCGGGCGATGTCAATTCCCTCTGCCTTCAGCTTCTCCGCTATCACCTCGTCGCTCAGGGGGCTGCTCTTGTCCTCGTTGGCCACGATGTTCAGCAGCTTCTGCCTGACCACCTCCCAGGATTCCACCTCGCCGTTGCGCTTTTCCAGGCCCCCGGTGAAGAAATGCTTCAGCGAGTAAATGCCCTGGGGCGTCTGCACGTACTTGCCGGAGATGGCACGGCTGACCGTGGAGACGTGCACGCCCACCGTGTCGGCCACCTCCTGCATCTTGAGGGGTTTGAGGTGCAGGGCGCCCTTCTCGAAGAAGTTCTTCTGCACCGTTACGATTTCGCTCGCCACATTGAAGAGCGTGGAGCGGCGCTGCTGGATGGCGGATATGAGGCCCTGGGCGCTCTGGAGCTTCTGGCGGAGGTAATCGCGCGCCTTCTGATCCAGGCCCTTGCTGCGCAGGCGGCGGGCGTAATAGGCGCAGATACGCAGCGACGGCAGCCAGGTGTTTTCCAGCATCACGGTGTATTCCCCGTCAACCTCCTCGATGCGCAGGTCCGGCACGACGTGGGGGGCGGCGGTTTTTTCGAACAGGCTGCCGGGAATCGGGTTCAGCTTGCCGATTTTCTCCACCGCATCCTTCAACTCTTCTATCGTGCAGCCCATCTCCCGGGCGATCTTGGGGTATCTGTTTTGCCGTATATCTTCAAAATGCTTCGCGATCAGCGTACGGAGGAACTCGTGGTCCGGCTCTCGCCTGTCGAGCTGAAGCAGCAGGCACTCTTCCAGGCTTCTTGCCGCCACGCCCAGAGGCTCGAGCCCCTGCACGATCTCCAGCGCCTCCCTGGCCTGCTCTTCGGAGACCTCGAGGTCCATCGAAGCCACGATTTCTTCAAGGGGATGAGCCAGATATCCCCGCGGGTCGAGGTTGGCGACGATGTTCTCACAGACCTCGCGCAGCGTCTCGTTCATCTCCTGGTAGGCGAGCTGGCCTCTGAGGTGGTCCTCCAGCGTTGGGTCGGGGGCCGGCGAGTTCTCAAAAGCGTCCAGCTTGGCGTCTCTGTCCTCGGACGAATACCTGCGGTAGCCCCCCCCTTCGTCGAATTCCCTGTAGTACTCCGCCAGGTCGTCCAGCCGCTCGAACTGCTTCGCCTCCTCGGCCTCGTTGACGGTGACTTCCTCCAGGCGCTCCTCTCTGGGGGACTCCACCTCGGTGGTCTCGATCTCCCCGCTCTGCTCGTCTTCGGCCTGCTCCTCGGCCGGTTCCACCTCGAGGACCGGGTTCTCCACCAGCTCCTGGTCAATCCTCTGCCTCAGCTCAAGGAGGGGAAGCTGCAGGATCTCTATGGACTGGATGATCTGCGGCGCCAGGATCATGCGCATTTCCTGGCGCACTTGCAGGTGCATTTCCATTCTCATCGCACTTCACCTTGACGCGCTGTTACTGCTTCAGTTCGCGCCGTCCCTCTAGGGCGTCGGCGAGTATCGCCGCATTGGCATACTCCAGATGGCTGCCGCTGGGCACCCCACGCGCCAGGGCCGTCACCTTCACGGGCAGGCCCCGAAGCGCATCCCGCACGAACAGCGCCGTGGCGTCACCCTCCCTGTCCGGGTTGGTGGCCAGAATCACCTCCTTGATCTCGCCCTGCCTGACTCGCTCCAGCAGCCTGTCCACCGTCAGGTCTTCAGGCTCGATACCGTCCAGCGGGGCGAGTCGGCCGCCCAGGACGTGATACAGGCCGCCGTAGCTCCCGCTCTGCTCGATGACCGCTACGTCGGGCGAGTCTTCCACAACGCAGACCACCGTCCTGTCGCGCCGGCCGTCAGAGCAGATGGGGCACGGGTCGCTCTCCGAAAGCAGGGAACAGACCGAGCACTGTCTGAGGTTCTGTTTGACGTCCCGTATCGCCTGTGCAAGTTCGAGGGCCTCCTCGGTGCTGAGGCGAACGATGTGATAGGCGAGCCTTTCGGCGGTCTTTTCCCCCACCCCCGGCAAGCTGGCAAGCCCGGCCCTCAGGCGGACAACCGATTCACTGTATGCCTTGCCCACCGTCAACTGCCCTCCTTGCGTTTGGCGCTCCCATTATACCCAGAGGGTTTCCCCGGAGCCATACCAATTTGCGTGGCACCGCCCCGGGAAGGCCGAACGAGACACTGGCGCCGCCCCGCAGAGAATCCTGCGCAGCCGGCACGCGTGACAGACGCACGAACCTCCCGCACCGGCCGGTGCCTCTCAGAGGAGGTTCTCAAGGCCGGGGAAGGCAAGACCGCCGGCGACCTTCTTCTTCTCCTCCGCGCCGATTTCCTTCGCCTTTTTCAGGCCCTGCCTGATTGCAGCAAGGATCATCTCCTGCAGGAACTCGGGGTCCTCCTCCTCCAGGATCGTGGGGTCTATCGTAACGTCCAGGGGCTCCTGCAACCCGTTGAAGAGCACCTTTACCATCCCGCCGCCGGCGCTCCCCTCCACCACGCGCTCCCCGAGCGTTTCATCCAGGGCGGCTAGCTGCTTCTGCATGTCTTTCAACTGGCTCTGGGCCTGTTTTACCAGGCGGCCCATGTCACCCAGCCCGCCAATGCCTCTCATTTCGGACTCCTTCCCTCTGTGGTTGCCAGGCCGACCATCCCGCGTGATCCGCAGGACAGGGACCGATCAGGCCATGCCTGCGCTACTGTACGGGTTCCCCGGCCGAAGTCTCCCCCCGCGGTTTTTCCCCCTTGCCCGTGCGGCTGCGCCTGAGTCTGTCCGGCTGCACGCCGAACTGCTCGTCAGCCTCCACGAAGGCCCTGAGCAGGGGTTCGTCCTGCGCCACCTCCTCGGCCAGCGCCCTGTCCTCTGCCACATTCTGGATCTGGCGGAAGCTGCGGGGATTCATCCATTCGGGGGCCTTCTCCTCCTCGGTCCTGCGAGGGGCGGTGCTCTGGGCTGCTTTGGCGGAGCTTGCACCACGGTTCTGCAACTTCCGCATCATGTTCTGGATGCGACTGGGGGCCGAGGGTTGCTCCCCGCCCGGCCCGTCAGGCGGAGCGGTGGCGCGCTCGCGGTGGCGACTTTGGGATTCTTTCAGCGTCTCCTCGAGCGGTATCAGGTCGCTGAGGCGGGACAGCTTCACGATTGCCAGCTCCAGCGCCAGGCGGCCCGTGGTGTCGCGCCGCGCGCGCAGCTTCGCTTCCCTCAGCACCTGTACCATGTAAATGATCTGTTCGGGGGAGAACAACGCGGCCTGCCGCCCGAGGGTCTCGGCGTCCGCTGCGGCCCCGGCGAGCAGCTCGTCGTCGGGCTCGCAGTAGGAGGTCACCAGGAGGTCACGCAGGTACTCGGAGAGCTGGTCCACGAAGTCAATCAGGTCCACGCCGCTGAACAGGACCTCGCGCATCAGGGACAGCGCCCGTCCGGTCTGTTCTTCAGCCAGAGCATCCACGACCTGCGTCAGGCTCTGCGTACGTGCCGCCCCGAGCACCATCAGCACGTCCTCGGTGCGCACGTGCCCGGCGCTGAAGGCGGCGATTTGATCCAACGTGCTGAGGGCGTCCCGCAGGCTGCCCCGCGCGGCGCGGGCGATGGTCTGAAGTGAGCCCTTCTCTGGTTCCAATCCCTCTTTCTGGCAGATGCTGCGCAGGTGCCCGACTATTGCGGCGTCGGAGATCCTGCGGAAATCGAATCGCTGGCAGCGGCTCTTCACCGTCTCCGGGAGCTGCTGGGGGTCGGTTGTGGAGAAGATGAACTTGACGTGCTCCGGGGGTTCCTCCAGCGTCTTGAGCAGGGCATTGAATGCCTGTTGTGTGAGCATGTGGACCTCGTCCACATAATAGATTTTGTATCGGCTGTGCGCCGGGGCATACCTGACGTTCTGGCGAAGCTCGCGTATCTCGTTTATGCCCCGGTTCGAGGCCCCGTCTATCTCCATCACGTCGAGGTCTTCCCCGATGGCGATGCGGCGGCATGACTCGCACTTCCCGCACGGCTCGGGGGTCGGGCCTTCCTTGCAGTTGAGCGCCTTTGCCAGGATGCGGGCCATGCTCGTTTTGCCCACGCCCCGGCTGCCGCAGAACAGGTAGGCGTGCGCCACCCGGTCGTTGCGCACAGCGTTCTGAAGGGTGCGCGACACGTGCGTCTGTCCCACCACCTCTTCGAAACGCTGGGGACGATATTTGCGAGCGAAAACGAGGTACACTTTGCCTCCGCGCGACCTCACCCCCGGGCAAGACAGAACGACGGGGCAGCCAACCAGCTTCTGAGCCCCTGGCCGTGCCTCGCTGACAGTTTGCCTCAAAGGGACCGCGCGCTCCGTTCGACACCGCCCTCCCGAGCAGTAGCTGCGGCGCGACTCCCGACGAGCCACCCCACGGCAGACAGAGGTACCGTTTATGGCTGCTGGCTTCCGCCCCTGACCAGATTCACGGCCGCCCTGTTCCATGGGACCCGCCGCTCAACGCCGCTCCGGCAGCCCTTTTCTGCGAAAGCGCATGCGCCTCAGCCGGAGTGGTCAGCCCTGCTATAGCGGTTTGCAGGTTCAGGGCACCGCTAGCGCCCCGCTTAGCACGGTCCCTTTGATTGTCAAAAGTTCTTTCTCGCCTGCCCCTGGGAATCGCCCATGGGGAGCGACAATGCCGCTCAGACCCCTCGCGGCGTCCATCGGCTTGTAAGGTAACACATGCCTACCGCCGCTGCAACCGAATCTGTCTCCGAGGCGCGGCACCGTTTGACCGTGCCGTGAGCCGTGGCTATACTCACCGTCTCGCTGAAAGCGAGCCCGTGGATTGTGCCGTGGACATTGTACATCCCTAACTTCGGAGACCAGCCCCTCATGTTGATCGTCGCCGAGAGGATCAATGCCACTCGTCGTTCCATCGCCCGGGCGATGCTGGAGCGCGATTCCCGCTGCCTTGCCCGCGAGGCGCGCAAGCAGGCCGAAGCCGGGGCCGACCTCATTGACGTCAACGCCGCAAGCGACCCGACCGCAGAGGTGGAAAACCTCCGGTGGGCCGTGGAAGTGCTGCAGGAGAGCACCGACCTGCCGCTGTGCATAGACTCGGCCTCGACGGAAGGTTTGCGCGCCGCCCTGGAGCTGGTGCAAGCCGACGACGTCATGCTCAACAGCGTCAACGGGGAGCCGCAGCGCATGAGGGACGTCCTCCCAATCGCTGCCGAGCACAACGCGCGCCTCGTCGGCCTGCTCATGGACGAGCACGGCCTCCCGGAGGGGGTGGAGGACCGCCTGAGGGTGGCGGAGAAGATCGTCAGGGAGGCGGATAGGGCCGGCATCGGCCTCGCTCGCCTCTACATTGACCCCTGCATCCGGCCCCTCAGCACAAGCCCCGATCAGGTGGAGGCGGCCCTGGAGAGCGTGCGTCGGGTGATGGCGGAGTTCCCTGGCATCCACACCACGGTCGGGCTGTCCAATATCAGCTTCGGGCTCCCTTACCGCAGCATCCTGAACCGCGCCTTCCTCACCCTGCTCATCACGGCGGGGCTGGACTGTGCCATCCTCGACCCGACCGAGAGGGACGTGATGGCGACGGTTCACGCGGCGGAGGCACTCTGCGGCAAGGACGAGTGGTGCATGGATTATATCGGAGCCGAGCGGGCCGGCGTCCTCCGCCCGAAGGACGATTGAGGGGCCAGCCTGTGGCGCAGCCGGGCAGGGCAAGGCACGTGAGGCCAGGACAGACAGAAGACAGGTCGGTGCGGTTCGAGTCGGCGGGGCGGCACCTGACGGGCATGATCCACACGGCGGCAGAGCCCCCCCGGGGGCCGGCGGTGGTCTTTTGCAACCCCTTCGGCGACGAACGCAAGTCGAGCGCACTGGCCATGGCACGGCTGGCCCGGCGGCTTGCCGGCCGGGGCGCGGCGGTGCTGAGATTCGACTACTGGGGCTGCGGGGACAGTCCGGGGGAGTTCGTGGATGCCTCGGTCTCCAGCCGGGTGGAGGACATCCTGGCAGCAGTCGAGTTCCTCCGGGCACAGACGCGTGCGAAGCCCATTTGCCTGCTGGGGCTGCGGCTCGGGGCCACTCTCGCCGTCCGAGCGGCGAAGAAGCTGCGCGAATGCGCCGCGCTCGCGTTGATAGAACCCGTCCCTGAGGGCGCTGCTTACTTCGAGGGCCAACTGAGGCGCAGGCTCGTGCGCCGCATGATCACTGGCGGACAGGGCAGGGGGAAGGCGGAAAAGGGGGAGATCATTGACCTGGACGGCTATGCCGTACGGCGCCGGACCCTGGAGGAGATGCAGCACCTGCGCATTGAGCCGGCTGAATTGGCCTTCGATGGCCGGGTGCTGCTGGTGCAGGTCTCGTTCAACGAGAAGCTCAGGGCGGAGATAGTAGGCCTGCGCCGCGCGTTCGGGGCCGCCGGCGCGAGCGTGCAGGTGCGCGCCCTCGTGATGCCGCCGTTCTGGAGCCACATTGACATCACGGACACCACGGCGCTCGAAGATGTCGTTTCGAGCTGGCTGGGACCCGCCGGCAGGACGGGACAACTCGATGCTTCTCAGACCAGGCCGTAGCCCACTCACCCGATCAGGCAAGATTCAGCCAGATATCATGCTTTTCCCCGGGCAGCCCCGGATGGGCGTTCTCAGGTCTTGTCAGGCGTGCCGCTCTTGGCCGGCCGGCGGCGGAGCTTCAAGACCTTCGCGACCGCGAAAATGAGAAGGCCGACGATGAAGCCGGCGACGGCCACAAGGGCGACATTCTGCAGGATCGCATATGGATTCGGCCGGCCGATGATGAAGGGCCCCTCCTTGTGATACTGCATGGAATAGACGGGCCATCCCTTCCCGTAAACGCCATCCGGTTCGCTCCAGGGGACGTAGCTGAGCAGCACGCCGATGGCGAAGGCTGCCAGTGCCCACCAGGCCGCAAAAGAGCGCAGCTTCCGGCCGAATGACTTCTTTCCTGACCCTTCAGTTTCTGCACCTGTGGTTTCGTTCATGCTGACTCCCCACGAAGCCTGGCGTAATGGGTGTCCCGCCCAACTGCACTGCGGCTCATTTTATTGCGTTGCTGCGGCGCGCGCAAGGGTCGCCGCCGGCAGATGGTGTCAAAGAGGGACGGCGGCCGGCTGCGGGGGCGTCAGGACAGCCCGCCGTGCCCACCGGCCAGATAGCGATCTATGGCGCGGGCGGCGTCCTTTCCGGCCCCCATCGCCTGAATGACCGTGGCGGCGCCCGTTACGATGTCGCCGCCGGCGAATACACCTCTGAGGCTCGTGGCCCCGGTGCCGGGCGCAGCCTCTATGGTGCCGTGGCTTCCCACCTTCAGGCCCTCGGTGGTGCGGGGCACGAGGGGGTGGGGCCGATTGCCATAGGCTACTATGACCATTTCGAACGGCATCTCGAACTCAGAACCCTTGATGGCGTAGGGGCGTCTGCGGCCGTCGGCGCCCGGCTCCCCGAGCTCCATGCGCACGCAGCGCAGGCCGCGGACCCATCCGCTTGAGTCGCCGAGCACCTCCACCGCGCTGCAAAGCCAGCGAATCGGGATGCCCTCTTCGATGGCGTGGCGCAGCTCGGCCTCGCGGGCCGGGCATTCCTGCTCGGAACGCCGGTAGAGGATGGTAACTTCCTCGGCGCCGAGCCGCAGGGCGGTCCGCGCCGAGTCCATGGCCACGTTGCCTCCGCCGAGCACGGCCACCCGGCGCCTGAGCATCACCGGAGTCTCGTAGCGCTCGTCGTAGGCCCTCATCAGGTTCACGCGCGTCAGGTACTCGTTGGCGCTGAGCACGCCGTTGAGGTTCTCCCCCGGGGTGCCGGCCATGATGGGCAGCCCCGCCCCCGAGCCGATGAACACGGCCTCAAAGCCCTCCTCGAACAGGTCCTGGACAGTGGCGGTCTTGCCCACGACGAAGTTCGTCTGGATCTCCACCCCGAGCGAGCGGACGAAGTCCACCTCCTGGTGCACGATCTGCTTGGGCAATCGGAACTGCGGGATGCCGTAGGTCAGCACGCCGCCCGGTTCGTGGAGGGCCTCGAGGATGACAGGCCGATAGCCGAGCCGGGCCAGTTCGCCGGCGGCCGTCAGGCCCGCAGGGCCGCTTCCCACCACCGCAACCCGCTGGCGGCGCTGCGGCGCGGCGGCAGGACGCTCAATCAGTCCCTCCCCCTGCTCATAGTCCGCTACGAACCGCTCCAGGTTCCCGATGGCCACGGGCTCGGCCTTCTTGCCGAGGACACAACTGAGTTCACATTGGCTTTCCTGCGGACAGACCCGCCCGCAGACGGCCGGAAGGACATTGTCCTTCTTGATGGTCCGGCATGCTTCGGCAAACCTGCCTTCGGCCACAAGCGCGATGAATTCGGGAATACTCACGCCGACCGGGCAGCCTTCCACGCACTTGGGCTTCTTGCACTGCAGGCAGCGCCGGGCCTCCATGACGGCCTGTTCGGGGGTGAGGCCGAGGGGGACCTCTTCGAAGTTCCTGATGCGGTTCTGCGAGGGCTGCTCGGGCATGGGCTGGCGGGGGATTTCGATGCTTTTCACGGCGGCCCGGCCAGCTTCGAGCATGGCCTGCTGAAGGTCGGTATGAGCGCGATCGCACCCGTGTGCGGGCCCGTAGCGTGGCAGCCGCCTCGCCTCGGGGCTTGCATCGTACTGCTTGAGTCGCGCGGCGAGCTCCTGGAAGTCCACCTCGTGGGCGTCGAACTCCGGGCCGTCCACGCAGGCGAACTTCGTCTGCCCGCCCACCGTAACACGGCAGCCGCCGCACATGCCCGTGCCGTCGAGCATGATGGGATTGAGGCTGGCGACTGTCTTCACGCCGAACGGGCGCGTTACCTCCGCCACGGCGGCCATCATCGGCACCGGGCCGACCACGTACACGGCGTCCGGGCGGGCGCCTTCTTTCAGCATTTGCTCCAGCAGGGCGGTGGGGAAACCGTGATAACCGCGCGAGCCGTCGTCTGTGGCGATCCGAAGCTCCTCGCAGACGCGCCGGAGTTCCTCCTCCATGATGAGCAGCTCTGCACTCTGAGCGCTGATGATGCCGCTCACGCGAGTTGTGCGCGAGGCGAGGGCCTGCGCTATGGGATAAATCAGCGCGATGCCGAGACCGCCTCCCATGCAGACAGCGTGCTCGTAGTCGCCGAGTTCGGTGGGGCGGCCGAGCGGCCCGACGACGTCCAGAACCTCCTCGCCCGCCTCCAGGGCGGCGAGCTGGCGGGTGGTATTGCCGACGACCTGAAATACGAGCGTAATCGAGAGGGACGGGGGATCGGCGTCTGCGATCGTCAGGGGGATTCTCTCGCCCGTCTGGCAGACGCGCACCACGACGAACTGGCCGACCCTTCTCCTCTGCGCGATGCGGGGGGCGTGGACGCGGAAACGGTATATCTCGGGGGCGAGCTGTTCCTTGCTCAGAATCTCATACATGATATGACAAGAGGGCGGCGATTGGTGACGCTGCGAGATCCGGCCCAGCGGAACAGTGGGACCGGTGAAAGGTCCTAGGGCCTGTTTCGCGTTTCTTCGCGGAACATCTCCAGAAGCTGCAACGTGATCTTGCCGGGGGTTCCGTCGCCGATTTCGCGGCTGTCTATGCGCACGACCGGGATGATCTCCGCGGCCGTGCCCGTCAGGAAGCACTCGTCGGCCACGTAGAGGTCGAAGCGGGTCAGTTGCGGCTCAGCGAAGGGGATGCCGGCCTCTTCTGCCAGTTCAATGACCACCTGGCGGGTAATGCCCACCAGAATGCCAGCTTCGGCAGGAGGTGTGAGGAGCTTGCCCCGGGAGACGATGAAGATGTTGTCGCCCGTGCATTCGGCGACGAAGCCGAGATGATTCAGCATGATGGCCTCGATCACCCCGGCCTGCTTGGCTTCTATCTTTGCGAGAATGTTGTTCAGGTAATTCAGCGACTTGATCTTGGGGCTCAGCACGTTGTGATGGTTGCGCATCGTGGGAACCGTCACGACCTCCAGGCCCTTTTCGTAGAGTTCCTGCGGATAGAGCGATACGGAGGAGTCGGCGATGATGATCACCTGGGGGTTGTGGCACTTGTCGGGGTCCAACCCCAGCGTGCCGATCCCACGCGTGACCAGCAGCCTTATGTACGCATCGCCGAACTCGTTGACCTGGATCGTCTGATTGATAGCATCCTCCATTTCCTCTTTGGTCATGGGGATGCGAAGGGCGATGGCCTTGGCGGAGTTGAAGAGCCTGTCAATGTGCTCCTGAGAGCGGAAGACTTTTCCGTTGTAAACGCGGATGCCTTCAAAGACGCCGTCTCCGTAAAGCAGGCCGTGGTCGTAGACGGATATGGCCGCCTCATGCTTCTCTCGGAACTCTCCGTTGACATAGACCTTCAGGCCCACTTTCGGCTCCTTTGGCCTCAACTTTCAGGGGAAAGGTAAGTTACAGCAAAGCTCCGATCCATGCAAGCGGCAATCACTGGCGCTCCACAAGGCGCCCATCCACGATGTGGACCGTCTTTTCGGCCTTCGCCGCGATCATCGGGTCGTGTGTGACGACCACCAGCGTCGTGCCGGTTTCCTCGCGCACGCGGCAGAGCAGGGCGAGGATGTTCTGACCGGTGCGGGAATCGAGATTGCCCGTGGGCTCGTCACAGAGCAGCACCTCCGGGGCGTTCATAAGGGCGCGTGCGATGGCGACGCGCTGCCTCTCGCCGCCCGAAAGCTGGCTGGGCTTGTGATCGGCTCGCTTGGCCAGCCCCACCGTTTCGAGCAATTCCCGCGCGCGGGCAAGCGCGCTCTTTTTCCCCCGACGCCACCGCCCGACTCCCAGAGTGGTAAGCGCCGGCAGGGCGACGTTCTCCAGCGCCGAGAAGTCCGCCAGCAGGTGATAGAATTGAAACACAAAACCGAAAAGCCTGTTGCGCCAGTAAGCCTGCTCGCGTCCGCTCAGCCGGGCAAGGTCCCTTGAACCGTACAGAACTTGTCCCTCGGTGGGGGTGTCAAGGATGCCCATCAGATGCAGCAGGGTGCTCTTGCCCGCGCCGCTCGGCCCCTCGATGCTCAGCATCGTGCCCTGCTCCACCGAGAAGCTCACCCCGTCCAGCACCCGCAGCTTGCGACGCCCCACCTGATAGTCTTTGCACAGGTTGCGAACGCTGAGCATCGCGCGCGCCTCGTTCCGCAATGACAGAAGCTCTCACCGAACAACCGACAGCCATCAGCCGACAGCTCGCAGCTCTCCTAGCCTTCCTTCCTGGGCCGGAGCAGCGGGAACAGTATCACTTCCCGGATCGCGGGGTTATTGGTCATGAGCATTACGAGCCGGTCTATGCCCAGACCCATTCCGCCCGCCGGTGGCATCCCGTAGGCGAGGGCGCGCAGGAAGTCATCGTCCACCGTGCGCAGCGTCTCCTGCTCCTCGTCCTCGCCCTCAAGCTGCTGCAAGAACTTCTTCTCCTGAAGCTGCGGATCGTTCAGCTCGGAGTAAGCCGTGCCCATCTCCATGCCGCCGATGAACAGGTCCCACCTCTGCGCCACGCGCGGGTCGTCCGGCTTGGGCTTCGTCAGCGGCGACAGGGCCGCCGGGTAGTCCACCACGAACGTGGGCTGGACGATGTGATCCTCCACGGTGGCCTCGAACACGCGATCCAGCACCAGCTCATCCCCCAGCCTGGCCTCCTCCACGCCCAGCCGGCGCGCCTTTTCGCGCACGCGCCCGACGTCGTCCGCCGGGAACCCGTTGGCCTCCTGAAACGCGTTGAAGTAATCCAGCCGCTTGAACGGGGCAGCGTAGTTGATCTCCATCTCGCCGAAAGGCAGCTTGCCGCCGGGATCAATCTGAAGCGCCAGCGAGCGCACCAGGCACTCGGCCAATTCCATCATGTCGCTGTAGTCGCCGTAGGCCTGGTACAGTTCCACGGTGGTGAACTCCGGGTTGTGCTGGCGGTCAATGCCTTCGTTGCGGAAGTTGCGGTTGATCTCGAAGACCCTCTCCATCCCGCCCACGAGCAGCCGCTTCAGGTACAGCTCGGGCGCCACGCGGAGGTAAAGGTCTATGTCGAGCGCATTGTGGTGCGTGATGAAGGGCCGGGCCGCAGCCCCGCCGGGCAGAGGCTGCATCATGGGGGTCTCGACCTCGATGAAACCCCGCTGGCGCAGGAACTCCCTGATGCCATCCACGATGCGGGAGCGCTTCAGGAAGCACTCGGCCACCTCTTCGTTGGTGAACAGGTCCACGCTGCGGCGCCGGTAGCGCATGTCCGGATCCCGCAGGCCGTGCCACTTCTCCGGAGGGCTCAGCAGCGCCTTGGCGAGCACCGTGAAGTCGTCCACGAATATGGTGATCTCCCCCGTGCGCGTCTTGGTCAGCTCCCCGTCCACCCCCACCAGGTCGCCGGGCTCGAGCTGATCGTGGATGCGGAACTTCTCCTGGCCGAGCCGCTTGTGCTGGAAAAACGCCTGTACGCTCCCCGAGCGGTCCTTGATATCCAGAAAGGACGCCTTGCCCATCGCCCGCAGGTTCGTGATTCGCCCGGCGGCGCGGACCCTTTTCGGACTCTCAGGCTCGAAGGCGAGAAGAATCTCCCCGATAGGCTGCGTGTTCGGAAACCTGCCGCCATACGGATCAACCCCCAGGCGCCTGAGCTCCTGGAGCTTGACCAGGCGGAAATCTTCCGGTTGGACCCGGGGCAATGGCCCTCCTCCTGACAACGCGGGCGAACGCGGCAGAGAGCGGGCGGATTATAGCGTCCGGAGGCGCCCCCGGACAAGTGCACGGGTCCCTACGTGCCTGTGCGGAGCCGCTCGGCCATTTCCGGGTCGAGCCCCCCGCTGTCCTCGATTTTGCGCACCGTTTTCTCCACGTCGTAGGGAACGCGGTGATAGCGCACCTCCGGCCCCTCGATCGTGACGAAGGTCGCGCGCGGGTCGCCGTCCCGCGGCTGCCCCACGCTGCCGACGTTGATGATGGCCTTTTTCCCTGGCTCGGCGCGGTAAACGTCGCCCAGGTCCTCCGGCTTCAGGAACATGAACTCACCGGTAATCACCCCTGGCCGATGGGTATGCCCCACGAAACCGAGCCAATTGAGCAGCTCGAAGTTCTCGGTGAGCTTCCTGATCAGACCCAACCGGACGTCGGCCTCCCGCAGGTATTCAGAAGTGGGATTGCGAGGCGACCCGTGCACGAAAAGAAGCTCATCCTCCGCGTAACGGGCGGGCAGGCCCTTGAGGAACTCCCAACGTCGTTGTCGCTGCGGAACTGATCCCGGGGGGTCCGTTCGTGGCATCAGGAGGCCGCGGTGGTAGTTGAGGGCCCACTCCGCAGCGGCGCTGAACTCGCTCGCGCCGTAAATGAGTGCGGAGTCGTGATTGCCGCACAGGACGACGTCGCATGCGCCCTGCACAGCATCCACGCACCACTCCGGGTCGGGGCCGTAACCCACTATGTCCCCCAGACAGATCAGTTTGTCCGGATTCAGCCCCAGCAGTGCTTCCAGCACTTCGGAGAGGGCTTCGCGGTTGGCATGAACGTCGCTGAACACCCCGATCATGTTTTCGGGCTTCCATTTCCAGCAGGGGTGAGCAGAAAAGCCGCCAGTGGCGCCACGGGCGAACATTCTATCAGAAACGAGCGGCCGCGGCCTGCACTTATGACGTTTTCGCGCCTGGTTTTCCTGGCCCTTGTTCCCCTAAAATGGGGCTGAGAATCGCATGGAGCATTTCAAGGCGCAAAGCGTGCCAGCCAGGATTCTTTACGTGAGCGCAACCGGCGTGCTCGGAGGGGCCGAGCGCAGCCTCCTCGTGCTCCTTCGGGCAATGGACAGGAGGCGCTTCGAGCCGGTGGTCGCGGTGCCGCATGGCGGCCCGCTCGTCGGGGAGCTGGAGGCGCTGGGGGTTGAAGTGTTCTACATCCCCGCCATGCGGTTCCGCAGGACCGCGGGGCCGAGCGAGCTGGCTCGCACGGGATGGGAGTGGGGATCTGCGACGCTGAGCCTCGCGCGGCAGGCGAGGCGACGCGGCGTTGACCTCATTCATTCAAACAACACGGCCGCGCATCTGAGCGGCGCTCCTGCGGCGCGCATCGCGCACGTGCCGGCGGTCTGGCATGTCAGGGACCTGCACCTGCTGCCCGCCCTCGGCCCCTTGCTCGGCTGCCTCACGCAGGGGGCGGTTTTCGTCAGCCACGCGGTGCGCCGCACCGTCCGACTGCGGGACAATCCCGGCCTGGTTCGGCGCACGATCCCCAATGCCATAGACGCCGACGCTTTCGACAGGGCGGCCTGTCCTGGGGCCTTGCGCCGTGAGCTCGGGATTGGCTCCGAGACGCCGCTGCTCGTCATGGCGGCGCAGATGGTGCCGTGGAAAAGACACGACGTTCTTATCCGGGCGCTGAAACTCCTCAAGCAGCGGCTGCCGGGACTCACGGCGGCGATTGCCGGGGAGGACCTTTTCGGAGAGCATCCGGCCTATGCGCTCCGGCTGCGGCACCTGGTGAGCGCGCTCGGGCTGGAGGCAAGCGTCCGGTTCCTCGGCTACCGCGACGACGTGCCGACCCTGATGTCGGACTGCGACGTGGTGGTGGTCGCGAGCGAGGCCGAGCCCTTCAGCCGGGCGGCGCTCGAGGCGATGGCCCTCGGCCGCCCCGTAGTGGGCACAGCGGCCGGCGGGCTTAGTGAAGTCGTCGCGGATGGCGAGACGGGCCTGCTCGTCCCGCCCGGCGATCCCCGGGCGACGGCTGAAGCCATCGAAAGCATCCTGACCGATCCCGCCCTGCGCAGGGCGATGGGGGAGGCGGGGCGGCGCCGCGTGCGGGAACACTTCTCTCCGAGCGACCACGCCCGCCGCATCGCCCGCCTGTATGAGGACGTTCTGAGTGGGGCCTGATGTGCGCAGGCAGGCCGGGGGGCTGTCGCATTCCGTAGGCTTGCTCCCGCGGCCCTTTTGCGCCTTCCCCGTGAACGAGTATCATAATGGGCGGCAGGTAATCTGCCGCC
>JAUWZH010000336.1 GCA_030615435.1 Candidatus Brocadiaceae bacterium
GTTCTCGCATCGCTTCCGTCGGTGCGAAACCATCCGTAACGGATTGAAGCATCGCGTCCCTGCAGCGTGTCGTTCACCACACGGGTTACGAGGCTGTCGTTGCGCCGACGCACGATGACCTTGACGGGGGCACAGGCCCGCCTGAACCAGTAATAGCTCGGCTTGCGTCGCAGGTAATAGTCAATTATTGACCAGCCCGTTTCGCCCCAGCAGTCCGAGTACGCCCAGATGAGCGCGCCCTCGCAGTCGTCCCGCGGGTCATGTTTGCGGAAGCGCAGCGCTTCGATGGAACGTCCGTAAACAGTCGCCTGGAACATCTGCCCGTACAGGATGTAGTCGGGGATGTCCAGGGCCTCGGGATCGGCATAGTGCAGGCGGATTGCGGCGGCAATCGTTTCCTTCTCGAAGGTGTTGGTGTGGACCTTCCAGGCACGATGATCCATTCGCAGCTCGTCAGGCTTCAGATACTCCCTGATCGAATCGAGGTGACATGGCCCGATGACGCCGTATTCGCTGACGAAACGGGATTTACACTCGTCGAAGAGCTCGTGGCGGATGCGGCGGTTGACGTCCGGGTTCATGGTGAACGGCCCCCACCAGTGGCAATCGCCTGCCGCCTCATCGTTCGGTTCTTCGCCGCCCAGGGGACTGCTGGGCCAGTAGGGACGTTCCGGATCGAGCGTCCGGCAGACATCGGGAAGGATTTGATTGTAGATCACACTGCCACCGAGCTCCAGCGACCCGGACTCGTCGTTGTTCCACCAATTGGCGAAGGCCCAGATATTCTCGTTGCCGCCGCACCAGAGGGCGATAGACGGGTGGTGCCGGAGCGCCATCACCGCCGCCTCGGCCTCGGCGCGAACTGCTGCGCGGAACTCCGGGTCGTGGTCGGGATATGGACTGCAGGCGAACTGGAAGTCCTGCCAGACCAGGATGCCAGCCCGGTCGCAGGCATCATAGAAGGCCTGGTCCTCAAAGATGCCCCCACCCCAGACGCGGAGCATGTTCATGTTGGCGTTCTTCGCTTCGGCTATCAGGGCCTCGTACTTCCTCTTGGTCACGCGGGCGAGGATGGCGTCGGCGGGGTACCAGTTGGCGCCCTTGCAGAAGACCTCCTCGCCGTTCACCTTGATGCAGAAACGGGACCCCTCCGGCAGGCGCGAGCGCTCGATCTGCACCGTGCGCAGTCCGATATCGAACTCCCGGCGGTCGCACTCGAGGTCCTCGTCCAGCACTCGTGCCGTGACGTGGTAGAGCGGCTGATCGCCCATGCCATTCGGCCACCAGAGCTGCGCGTCCGGTATCTCGATGGAGAAACGCACCGGCGAACGCCCAACCTGCGCGTCCACGTCGAGACGCCTGATGATAGGATTGCCGGTGGGCGGGGCGATGCGCAGTTCGAGAGCGCAGGCGCGTTTGCTCCACGGGTGGAGGTTGTCCAGAACCGCCTCGGCTTTCAGGCGGGGTTGCCTGTCGCGGACAACCGTTGTGAGCCGAAGATCGTGCAGTACGACGTGGCTGCGCCCCTCCAGCCGCACGCCACGCCAGATACCGATGTTTGGAAGCGCATCCACCCAGTCCCAGCCGTAGGTAAACTGTGGCTTGCGCAGCCACTTGCGGCCTGGCCACGTGCGGTGCCCGTACAGGTCGCCTTCGCTGGCGGGGTTGGGAATCTCGCCGCCAATGGCGGGATTGGGCTGATCGCCCTCAGGGGCGCCGGGGGCCGAGGTGTCTTTGGCCAGTTCGCTGCCGACGGTCAGCCGCACCACGAGCTCGTTCTCGCCCTCCTCGAGGAACGCTTTCACCTCGAAGATGGCGGGCACGAAGGCATTGGCGGCAGAGCCGACGAGCGTTCCGTTCAGAAAGACCTCGGCGTAGAGGCCGAGCCCCTCGAAGAGGAGCTGTTGTCGCTCGTGCTTCAGGAACTCCGCGGGGACCTCGAAGGTGGTGCGATACCACCAGGACTTCGTCTCCGGCCAGCGGCATCCCGGCGCGTTGGTGCTCACGAGCGGCTCTTCCATCTGCCCCGCTCGCATGAGGTCAAGGTGGACCTCACCCGGCACCCGAGCCTCGATCCAGCCATCGTGTGCCTGCTTCATCTTCCGGTAGCCCTCCTCGCCCTCCCAGGCAATGTCCCCAGGGCGCAGGGCCCAGGTCCCGTTCAGTGAGACTGTCTGCATGTGCATTGCTGTTCTCCCCTCTTGTCGGATGGTAGCCTGACTCTCCGCGTCAGCGCAGCAAGCAAGAAGCAAAACCCGGCGCCGATCGTAGGTCTCGTTCCTCTTCTCGTCAATTGCATTTCTTACTTGCCGGTTCGTCCTCTGGAGTTCAGAGGGTTTGAGCCGCTTGCGTTGCGCTTCCTGGCGCGAATCCGTGGCGGGACGCAGGGCGCCTCGAATCCAGGCCGCGACAACACAGGCGACGAGGCGGTCGGGCCAGGCTCGTTGCGCCGGGCCTGAGGTTGGAGCTGGGACGACTGTGCAGATACAATCTCCTCCGATGAGCCACCACAGGAAGCTCGAGG
>JAUWZH010000061.1 GCA_030615435.1 Candidatus Brocadiaceae bacterium
GGCGGGACTAAGCCCCGACGAAATAGCAGCTCTGGCGGTAGTCATGGCGAACAGACTCACCCCGGAGGAACTCGTCAGTCCCAACCGGATTCAGGAAGATATGAGAAGGCTGGGATACACAGATGTGGCCATAAGCCTGAGCCTCGAATCCCTGCGGCGTCAGGGGATGATGAGATCGGTAGCAGCAGGAGATGAGGCAGGCGAGTACTATGCTTACGAGCTCACAGATAAGGGCGTTGAGTGGCTCCTGGCCAACAGGGATAAGCTGAAGACGAAACAGGGCGAGCCAGGCGAGACCTACCATGTCAGTGACGATGAGATTCCGTTCTAAACCTGGCTGCTGGGCGGTCCGGTAATTGTCTAAGCCGAGGCGCGTGAATGAAAAAGGGGCTGGTGTCTGCCAATAGAGGGCGTACGTGGGAGACAGCGCTCTCATCTCGCTCGCCGACGCCCGAAAAGGCGATATGGAGGTGAAGGCGACGGTGCACACGTTGGGGATTGACTGAGCTGCGTGCTGCCTCCTAATATATAGGGCGTAGGCAAGTCCCAGCTCTCTCTCACAAGAGGTCTGATCATGGAATTCGAACCGGAAGAAAGCGCGTTGATCGAGTCCTATCTGCACACAAGGGCCGGGCCGAATAGAACGTGGCTGATGGGCCTGGCACTGGGGGCCGTGGTGTGCCTGGCCGCCCTGCTGATGCTGGCCCTGGCTCGCGGCGAGAGCCTTTCATTCGCGCTGCTGGCCCTCGTGGCGGGACTCGTGGTGATGGCACGGGCATTGGACGAGCGCCGCAAGACGATCCTGGCAAGTATCATCCAGAAATACCATCGCGGCGCCGGCGACGCGGAATAGGAACGCTCCTTCCCCCAGCAGGACAGGCGGCACCGCTACGGGGGCTGTTGAGGAAAATGCTGGAGGGGCCCCCGTCTCCGCCGGCCGCGCAGTTCGAGGTGACCTGCGCCCAGATGCGAGGCAGAACATGATCGGCGACAAGGCAATCTCGGCTTTCGTCATCACCTACAACGAAGAACGCAACATTGCCGGGTGTCTGGAAAGCCTGAAATGGGCCGACGAGCTTGTCGTGGTGGACTCCTTCAGCGAGGACCGGACCGTCGAGATCGCCGCCCGCTACACCAACCGCATCATCAGGCGCGAGTTCCCGGGTTACATCGCCCAGACCCGATACGCGAGCGAACAGACCACCTGTCCCTGGGTCCTGTGGCTGGACGCAGACGAGCGCCTCACTGCCGAGGCCCTGACGGAAGTGCGGCAGATCTTGACCCTGCCCGGGCAGCCCGAATACAAGGGCTTTGCCTTCCCCCGGAAGACCTTCTTCATGGGACGGTGGATCACGCACAGCGGCTGGTACCCCCAGCACAAGCTGCGGCTCTGGCACCGGGATTTCGGGCAGGTCGGCAGCAGCAGGTCGTTCCATCCACACGTCGAGGTGCAGGGCGCGGTGAAGGAGCTCAACGAGGACATCCTGCACTATTCGTATCCCGGCGGGCTGAAGGACATGGTGTCGGCTTCCACGAAGTATGCCGCCACCGGCGCAGAAGTAGCGCACGCAGCCGGAAGGCGATTCTCCTTCGCCGCCCTCTTGCTGGAGCCGCCGGGGACCTTCTTGAAGAAGTACCTCCTGCAATTCGGGTTGCTCGACGGCCTGCCGGGGCTCGTGGTCTCGGTCGGGACGGCCTATTACTGCTTCATTCGCGAGGCAATGCTGTGGGAGCTGGACCACGGCGCCGAGCCACCTTCCTCCGGTGAGGTCAGCGCCCCATCGAGTGAGGGGGCTGCGTCTCCGCCACACCCTCCTTCCTGACTCTCCCCCGGTGCTTCCCTCCGTCGGGCCGGTTCTGATGCGTCTGGGGGCCGCACGGCAGGGTTACGCAGGGCAGTTCTCGCCCTTGACTTGCACCAGATGCGCTCCTATGATACCCGGCGTCCTGGCGCGATGCCCGGCCGGCTGAACCGTGCGCGGCGAGAAGGCATCAGAATGAGAATCACAGCAATCCTCAACGTGCCCAGGCGCACGCGCCGCGTGGCCCACATCGCCCGCACTTGCGCCAAGCACGGGTTGGGCTACCTCGTGGCCAGGATGGGCATTCAGCAGTACCTGCCGGGCCGGGCGCGCATTGCGCCCTCCGGGCTGAAGCGGAAGCATCCGGGGGACCTTCCGGCCCGCTTTGCGCGCATCCTTGAGGAACTCGGCCCCACGTTCGTAAAGTTCGGGCAGATGCTCTCCACCCGCGCCGACCTGTTGCCCGATGAATATGTCGAGCAGCTCCAGCGCATCTGTCACCACGTGGCGCCCTTCCCGGGAAAGGTCTCGCGCGCCATCGTCGAAGAGGAGCTCGGCCAGCCCATCGAGGAGGTCTTCGAGGAGTTCTGCGACGAGCCGCTCGCCAGCGGCTCCATCGCGCAGGTGCACGCGGCGAGGCTCGTGGATGGCCCCGAGGTCGTGGTGAAGGTGCGGCGCCCGGCCATAGAGCGGACGATAGAGGACGACCTGGCCATCATGGAGTTCCTCGCCTCGCGGGCCGACCAGTTGGAGGAGTTCAAGCTCCTGCGCCTGCCCATGCTTGTGGAGGAGTTTGGCCGCAGCATGCGGCGCGAGCAAAACCTGCTCTCGGAGGCGGCCAACACCCACAAGTTCCACGTGGCCTTCCGCGACGACGAGCAGTTGCTCGTGCCGAAGGTGTACTGGGATCAGAGCGGCCCTCGCGTGCTCACGATGCAGAGACTCGAAGGGACGTACCTGAGCGAGCTGGCGCAAGCCCGGGTGGCCCCGGAGGTCAAGAGGGAAGTTGCCAGAACCCTCCTGGATCGCTTCATGGTCCAGTTCTTCGACATCGGCTCCTTCCACGCGGACCCGCACACGGGGAACATCCTGCTCACGGAGGACCACCGGGTCGCGCTGATAGACTTCGGGCTTGTGGGAAGGCTCAGCGAGACGCTTCGCGGCCAGCTCACCACCTTTGTAATAGCGCTGGGCAGCCAGCAGTTGGAGCTGGCAGCGGAAGTGCTCGGGGAGATCGGCTCGCTGCCCCCCGACGTGGAGGCGGAGGAGTTCCAGGCCGAGTTGGCCTCCCTCATGGACCGCCACTACAGCGTGCCCTTCGAGAAGATAGACCCCCAGCAGGCCCTCCAGGAAGTGATGCAGGTCGTGCGCAAATACCGGGTGGTCATGCCGCGCGATCTCGTGCTGCTGGGCAAGGCACTGGTGAGCGTGGCGGGGTTGGTGATGCGCCTCGATCCGGAGCTGAAGGCGGTCGAACTCGCCGTTCCCTACGCGCGGAAGCTGGCGAGGGACAGGCTGTCCCCCAAACTTCTAATGCGCTCCCTCACCTCCCACGCGTATCACCTGGGAATGCTCCTGAAGAGCACCCCCCGAGACCTCAGAGAGATGCTGCGCAGGCTGAGGAGCGGGGCGGTCGAGTTCGCCGTGGACCATCGAGGCCTGGAAAAATACGTGGCCGGTCTCGAACGCACGGGCAACCGGCTGGCCTTGAGCATAATACTCGCCGCCGTGATCATCTCCTCCACCTTCATGCTCACGGCGAAACTCGGCCCCGTGATCAGCCTGCTGGGCGCGGAGGCCAGTGCGTTGGGACTCGTGGGTTACCTTGTGGGCCTGATGCTGGGCCTGTGGCTGGTGATCGGCATCCTCCGTTCCGGGCGGATCTGAATGGGAAACCACACTCACTCGAAAGAGATCCTTTCGTAGGCGGGACCCGCCTCAGGCGGCTCTGGCATTCCCCTGCCATTCGTGCGGCGTTCCATAGGCGACGGGACGCGGCTGCGACAAAAGGAGACTGAGAATGGCGAAGCGTTTCGAGAAGGTGTTGACCGACTCCAGCACGAACTACTATCTGGAGAGCTGGCAGATAGACAGCAGCAGCTTCCCCGAGTTCAAGGGGCGCCAGTGGCGCATCACGAAATTCGTGCTGCGGGGCGGCAGGCAGCACGGGGTGGACATCGTCGAGATAGATAACGGGCAGATGACCGTTACGGTGGTGCCGACCCGCGGCATGAACATCCTGAAGGCGTGCACCAACGATGCGGTCCTCGGCTGGAGCAACGCCGTGCGGGAGGTGGTGCATCCTGCCTACATCCAGCCGGAGAGCCGAGGGGGACTCGGATGGCTGGAAGGGTTCAACGAAATGATGTCCCGGTGCGGACTGGAAAGCACCGGCCTGCCGGGTACGGACCTGATCGTGGACAACCAGGGCAACAAGAAGACCGTGACGCTTCCACTGCACGGGCGCATTTCCAACAGCCCCGCCAGCCGCCTCTGGGTGGAGGTGGAGCTGGAGGAACCCTGCCGGCTGACGGTGGCTGGAGAGGTGCCAGAGGGGAGGATGTTCGGCCCCTCTTACCTGCTGCGCACGGCCGTCTCTACAGTCCCGGGGACAACGGAGTTCACCATAAGCGACGAGGTCCAGAACCTCAGCGCGGTTCCCCAGGAGATGGAGATTCTCTACCACTGCAACTACGGCCCGCCGCTGCTTGGGGAAGGAGCCCGCGTGGTGGTGCCGTACCGGAAGGTCAGCGCCCGGGACGAGCACACGCTGCAGGACATCGAGAAATGGGACACTTACGGCCCGCCGGAGCCCGGGTTCGTGGAGCACTGCTATTTCCTCACGCTGCACGGGGACGCGGACGGGCGGACGGCCGTTGCTCTGGTCAGCCCGGAGGAAGAGCTGGCGGCGAGCATCCGCTTCTCCCTCGAGCCGCTGCCCGCCTTCACGATCTGGAAGAACACGGCGGCCGAGGCGGACGGATACGTGACCGGGCTGGAGCCGGGTTCCGACTACCCCAACTCACGGCAGTTCGAGCGAGAGAAGGGGCGCGTGGTTCAGCTCGAGGCCGGCGAGAGCTACCGGGCCGAGCTTAGTCTCGCTCTGGTTCGCGGCAAGCCCGAGGTCGAGGCCCTGTGCGACGAGATCGCAGCACTCGGCGAAGGCAAGGAGTCTGAGGTCTGCGAACGAGTGGACCCCGAGCTCTCCCCCATGTGAGGCGGCCCCCAACAACCCGAGGGTTTGCAGCCATGGCGAGACTTGTGAGAAAGCTCTCGGCCCTGCTGGATGAGGTCCGCTGGGAAGATGCGGCGAGCCCCAGGTGGTGGGTGAACCTTCTCAGAAGGCAGGCCCGGCTCTATTTCTACATCGCCCGGGAGACGGTGCGCGACAGGTGTATGCAGCAGGCGGCGGCCCTCACCTTCACCACGCTGTTGTCCCTGGTGCCTCTGTTCGCCGTGGCATTCTCCCTGTTTCGCGGGTTCGGGGCCTCTGAAGGGCTGGAGAAACGGGCTGAAAGGGCCGTCCTCCACACGGTGCTGCCGGCCGTGGAGCAGCTCCGGGGAACCGCTGAAGGGGCGGAAGTGCCGGCCCGGACGGGGGTACCGGCAGATCTGTCAGCAGAGGAACTGCTGAGACAGGCTGAGGAGTTCCCGCGCCTCGGCGGCACGGACCGGGCGGTGGGGCTGTATCTGGAAGCGCTGGCTGGCGGAGCCGACCCCGTGCGGGTCAGGCGGGGGCTGAGCTTGCTCTACCTCGGCTCGCCCCGGGAGCTGCTGCGCCGATGGGACTCGCTGGAGGCCCCCACCAGGCAGGCGTACGCGGAAGCCGCCGCGGCCCGCGCGCCCGCAGCACGTGGAAAAGAACGCTCCAGGGAGGGCACGCAGCGATACAATCGAGCCATCGCCCTGCGCCACAGAAGAGACTACCAGGCCGCGCTGGAGGAACTGCGGCTCGCGGAGGAGGCCGGCTACTCCGTCGCGAAGACCCGGGCCGCTTCGGCCCACACCCACGTGGCAATCGCCGAGAAGCTCCACGAACAACACGACCCCCACGGCGCCGCCGAGCACTACCACCGGGCGGCCGAACTCTTCACCGACGCCCTCTTGCTGTCGGGAGAGACGATTGCATGGGAAGAAGCCCGCCTGCTAGCGGCGGATCGCGACGACTGCCTCCTGGAGCTGGGCGAGCTCTACCACGCTCTCGGCAGCGAGCTGATGAATCTGTACGAGCGCGCTCGCGATGCCAGCGCTCCGGCGGTCGCCCGGCAGAGCCTGGAAGAATCCATCGAGCATTTCCGCCGCGCGGCCCATCTGCTGAGGAGTCCGGCGGCGCACACCGCCCTGGCGGATGCCCTGTGGGAGGCTGAACGCAAGGACGAGGCACGCGAGCATTACAAGATGGCTGCCGAAGGGGGCGGCGCAGGTGCGGCGCGCGGGCTGAGCGCTGCCATGGGGGATTACCTCCGACGATTCACTCAGAAGGTCGGCCGGGCCGGCATCGGCATCCTCGGCGTCCTGTTCCTCATCGTAACGGCCACCTCCCTGCTGAACACGATCGAGAAGACGCTCAACAGCATCTGGCAGGTCTCGGAGAGGCGGAGCTTCTGGGCCAAGTTCACTGCCTTTTGCACGCTGATCTGGCTGGGGCCGGCCCTGATTGCCGCCTCCATCCTGATCCGTGAGAGACTGTCCCACCAGGTGGCGGCCACGTTCGTGAACGTGCCCGCGTTTGAGGGCATCTTCTCCGTGCTCGCCGGGCTGGGGAGGCACCTGCTGCCGTTTGCGACGGTGTGGCTGGTGCTGGTGGCCCTCTACAAGTTCCTGCCGCACACGCGCGTGAGATTCGGGGCCGCCGCCTGGGGGGCGCTTCTGGGCACCGTCCTGATCCAGATCGCCCGGCCCGGTTTCCGGTTCTACGTGAGCAATGCGGTCGGGTACGAGAAGATCTACGGCTCCCTCGCCGCCATTCCGGTATTCCTGCTCTGGATGTGGCTGATGTGGGTGATGGTGCTGTTCGGGGCCGAGGTGGCCTTCACGGTTCAGAACATCGGGTTGCTGCGTTTCCGGGACAAGCACCATCGGCTCTCCGCCCTGTTCATAGACCATTATCTGGCCACCAGAATCATGATGTACGTGGGGCGCGAGTTCTGGAAGAACGGGCGGCCGATGACGGTGGAAAAACTCTCCGAGACACTCCAGATTCCCCCCGAAGAGGCCTCCGATGCCGCGAACAGACTGGTGAAACTCGGCCTGCTCACGCCGGTGGGCGAGGAGCTCGACCGGTTCCATCCGGCCAAAGACCTTTCCAGGCTCACGGTGATGGAAGTGCTGAGCATCACCGACCGCTTCCGGAGCGAGTCGAGCTCCAGCAAGCCCGAAGACATCCCGTACGAGAACAGGCTGGAAGAGCTGTTCCACTCCGCCATCGCGTCCCAGCGGCGGGACCTGAAGGGGCTGACGTTCCGGGACCTGCTGGAGCAGTGTGAGGAGCAGAACGCGCAGGGCAGCCAGAGCAGAGAACCGTACAGCCGAGCCCACAACGACAATCATTAGAAAGGTCGGTGAACCCGACGTAAGGAACATCCCGGCGGGCCGTCGCCCTCTCGGGGGCGCCCCGTTGATGGAAGCCGGATGGTTCCTTCGCAGCCAACAATAGGAGCAGCGAGATGCAGAAACGGTACATGTTTACGCCCGGCCCCACGATGGTGCCGGCCGAGGTCCTGCTGGCCGAGGCGGCGCCGATGATACATCACCGCACCCCGCAGTTCTCCCGAATACTGCGTGAGGTCACCGACGGCATGAAGGAGCTCTTTGGCACCGAGCAGGAGGTGTTCATCATCGCCGGAAGCGGGACCGCCGCCATGGAGGCCGCCATCGCCAACACGTGCTCCCCGGGCGAGAAGGCCATCTGCGTTGCGGGGGGGAAGTTCGGCGAGCGCTGGGCGGAAATCTGCGACGCCTACGGCTGCGAGGTCAACGTGATCGAGCCCGAATGGGGACGCTCCTTCAGCGTCGAGCAGGCCGAAGCCGCCCTGTCGGAGTCGCCGCAGGCCCGCGTGCTGTGCATTACTCACAGCGAGACTTCCACGGGCGCCCTCACCGACGTCGAAGGGATTGCAACCCTCACGCGCGAGACCGGCACACTGCTGGTGGTGGACTCCATTACCGGCGTCGGCGTGCACCCAGTCAGAATGGACCAGTGGGGAGTGGACGTGCTGGTCAGTGGATCGCAGAAGGGCTGTATGATCCCGCCCGGCCTCGCCTTCATCGCGGTCAGCCCCCGCACGTGGGACGTGATAGAGGGCTGCACCTCGCCTCGTTACTACCTGGACCTGCGGGCAATGCGGAAGAACCTCCAGGGCAAGACCACGACGCCCTTCACGGCATCCGTCTCATTGGTCCGGGCGCTGCACAAGGCCCTTGAGATGATGCGGGAGGAAGGCCACGAGAACGTGTTCGCGCGCCACGCCCGCCTCGCCGAAGCCACGCGTGCCGCCATGAGGGCCCTCGGGCTGAAGCTGGTCCCCGAGAACCCCGTCAACGGCGTCACGGCGGTCTGGGCGCCGGAGGGTATAGACACCGGAGAGATGACAAAGATAATGCGGGATGACTACGGCGTCACCATCGCCGGAGGGCAAGGCCACCTGAAGGGCAAGATTTTCCGCATCGGCCACATGGGCTATGTGAGCGAGGAGGACCTGCTCGTGGCCATCTCCGCGGTCGAGCGGGCGCTGCGGGAGCTGGGTTACGAGTTCGAGTTCGGCAGCGGCCTCGCCGCCGCCCAAAGGGCGCTGTTCGGCGAAGCCTGACCCCTTCCCCGACGCTCAGAAGATGGGGCGGCCTTGTTTCCTGGCCTCCACCATCTGGACGAAGGCTTCCAGGCGGGTCTTGAGCTGTCCTGAAAGGGTGCCGGGGCGGTCGCACTCCACCGTCAGCACGGGTAGTGGGGTGGCGTGCCGGAGGATCCTGTCCTCTATGCGGCGAAAGCAAAAGCTCTGCACGTAGTGGATGATGCCGTCCACGCGGCGACGCTCGCACTCGCGGCAGATGTCCTTCACGCGCCCGAAAATGCCGTAGGGGTAAGTATAGCGGCTGTACTGCTCGGCGAGGGAGGCCGCCTGCTGCGGCATTGCGAACTGGCGCTGGGTCTCGTTGTAGACCACGAGCGCGCCCATCGCTTCCAGGTAGTCATAAAGCTCCGGCACGATGGGGGGAACGCCCACGTAGCCGAGCCTGATTTGATGAGGGATGGGCTCGCGGGCGCCGGCCCTGGAGAGGAACCGCTCGGCCTCCTGCTCGTAGCGGTCGGGATCGCCGCTGAAATCGCTCGTCGAGACGAGCCAGAGGTGGTTCTCCCTGCCGCTGACCCGCCCCTCCTGCCAGGTGAGGGCGTCAATCTGCGCGGCCTTCTCCCTGGGAGCGGCGAGGCGCCGTCTCCAGCGTTCCGCCTCGCCCACCTCGGCGCCGAGCTCGCCTGCCAGCGCCCGGAGCGATTGCTCCATCCGGGCTGGATCGGGCTGGTAGGGAAACTCGAACGGGATGCACTCGACCCCTTCGAACCGCAGGATCTCCATCAGGGCGTGCGTGTTGCTGCAGTCGCCCTGGGTGACCCCAATGATGCGTCGAATCCCGAATCGCCGCACCGCCCCGTAGATGCCTTTCGTCCAGCAGCAGCAGGTCCTCGGAAAGCCGGCCCCTTCCGCCTCGGCGACCAGTGCGGCCGGATCATGCGCCGTGACGAACGCGTTATTGGCATCCACCGGAACCAGGCCGGCGGCGAGAACGACCTCCACGGGAATGGTAGTGGTGATGCCGACGGCACGGCCCGCAGGAAGCGGATCAGGCAGCAGCGGGGGGAAGATGGGAGAAAGGACAGCCGCCATCACCAAATGCCCTTAGAAACGCAGGAAGGCGCCGGGAAGCCGCTTTGGTGGTGTATGATGCCCCTCACGCTCACTCGATTATGGCGTATATGGCCTACTTGACACAAGATGGGATGACATGTTCGGCAACCCATGCCGGGCAAGGACCAAGGTGTGAACGATGCACGACTTCCCGGCACTGTTCGCACCACAAATCAGGCTCAGGGGCCGCATCGGGCGCTGGGCGTCAGCGAACAGCTTAAGCTTGCCGAGGCGCAGCGCTGCTAGCATTCTTGCCCCTCCTGTGAAATCTGAAGAATGAACGTTAGCCACGAGTCCGACCGGAGCCACAGCGCCTTGAGCTGGGGATCGGTCAATCCCAGCTCCAACTCGTGAACGCGTTGGAAGAGCCCGAGCAGCTTCACCAGCGCGCGCGTGTCAAAGTCGACAAACTTGGCCAGGGGTCCGTGGTTGATCTCTCGGCATAGGTACAGCACCCGGGCTTTCCTTGTGGGCTTATTGTTGTGTATGAACTCGTCGGTCTTGCTGGGAACCCAGGGAAGTACCTTCCGGTCGGGAGCCAAGTCCCAGAGGAGGTGGTCCCACATCGCCCGCAGAGAGATTAGCATGTGCCGTCCACGATCCACACTGCCGCTCGTGAGCGCCTCTCGCGCGCCTTGGTACGCTTCGGCGTACGCTTCGGCCAGCGCGGGGTTGATCCGACTCAAAAGTTCAACGGCTCCAGATGTTTCTTGGCAAATCTCAAAGAGAACTGCGGAATCGTCTGCATCTTCCACGCGAGCATCTTCAGGTGACAACTCAAGCACGGCATGCCCTGTGACGAGCACTTCCCGACTGGCGCTGGGCATCACGAAGGCGGGCAAGCTCGTCAGGCGGGGCAGCTGCTCGACAGACTGAACAAGGCCGTCAAATCCCCTGCTCAGCTCGGCGAGGCGGTTGTGGACTTGCGCGGCGATGTCGTCCTGGAATCTGAAGACGCGTTGCAGCCTGGCGAAGTCGATGCTTGCGTAGAGCCTTTCGGCAATCGCGGCCATCTGGAAGGACGCGGTAAGGGAAAGCTTCGCCCGAGCCTGGATGTGAGCAAGTTGCTCTTGGACAGGCTGGATCCCCTTTGTCCAGCTCGCGTGCACGCCCCCTAGGTCGTCGACCCAGCGGGTATCGATTTTGATTCTGTCGAAGCCGGAGAGCATTCGCTGGTTGGCCAGCGCAATGCCCTGAAAGTGAGCCCCGGCGCTGCCGGCTGCGATCTGCTGCATAAGGGCAATGTGACTTTGCCTGAAGGGCTCGAGGGATCTCTCCATCTGCTGGTACATATCCAGGTAGGTCGGTCTGAAAGCGCGGCCCATTTGCTGAAGCTGCTTCTGCATGGCCAAGTAAGACGACAAATTCATGAGCGCTCCTTGAACAGTCAAACGGAACCGCAGCGGTCACCGCTTCCGGAGGCTGGGGTGCTGCCCATGCTCCTGTCCTCTCAGTCTTGCCTGGAATTGGCCACCAGGCCGGCCACGTCGTGACGGTTGTCGTCGTACGGCTCCACTGCTTCAA
>JAUWZH010000331.1 GCA_030615435.1 Candidatus Brocadiaceae bacterium
ACATATCTCACCCCGGCAGCCCCCTGGAGCCTGAGAGATTGGGCATTTTCTTGCAGCATTTTCTTGCTCTGGGCACGTCGGACCTTCCCTGGCCCCGTGGGCGGCGGTTACCCGCCGGCGCCCCGTGCCGCCAGGGGGTACCCATCCCCTGCCCGCACTGCTTCCCCAAGGGCCTCGTCAAACGCCGCCTGCGGGCGCGGCGTTGACTTTCGGAACCGGGCCGGTACAATCGCTCCGGTCCTTTGCCGAAACGTTCGCCTTTTCTCTTGCTGTTTCCTCGGGAGCGGAGTTCGGATCGTGATAATCCTTGGGCTCGACCACGGGCAGCGCAGGATCGGCGTGGCGGTGAGCGACCCCCTGGAGATCGCCGCGCACGGACTGGAAACGATCGAGGCGGACGGCAAGGGATCGGAGCTGGACCGCATTGCCGAAGTGGTGGATGAGCGGAGGGTGGAATTGATCGTGGTGGGGATGCCGCTGAGCATGGACGGCTCAATCGGCCCGCAGGCGCGCAAGGTGCTGGGGTTCATCAAGCGGCTGCGTGGGCGGCTGCCGGGCGTGCCGGTGGAGACCACTGACGAGCGGCTCACCTCTGCCCGGGCTCACCGTGCGCTCTCGCGGGAGGGGGTCGGCATCAGCGAGCGCGCGGAGCGCGTGGACCGCATGTCGGCCCAGCTCATCCTCACGCGCTACCTGAAGCGGCGCGCCCCCCGGTGCCGCGATGTCTAGCCCCCGGCTTCCCGCAGGCCTCGAGGAGGTCCCTAAAGGCGGTGCGCGAGCGGGTCATAGTCCACGTGGACATGGACGCGTTCTTCGCGGCCATCGAGCAGCGGGATCACCCGCAGTGCCGCGGCAAGCCCGTGGTGGTGGGCGCCGACCCCAAGGGCGGCAAGGGACGGGGGGTGGTTTCCACCTGTTCCTACGAGGCGCGGCGCCGGGGAATTCACAGCGCCCAGCCCATCAGCGAAGCATATCGCCGCTGCCCCGACGCCATCTTCCTGCCGGTGCGGATGGAGGCATACGCCGAGGTCTCCCGCGAGGTCCGGCACGTCCTCGGCGAGTTCACGCCCGACGTCGAGCCCGTCAGCATTGACGAGGCGTTCCTGGACGTCAGCGGCACGCTGCACCTGTTCGGGGGCAAGCGGGAACTGGCCGAGAACATCCAGACGCGCATCGAAGATCGAACCGGCCTCACCGCATCCCTCGGCATCGCGCCAAACAAGATGGTGGCGAAGATCGCATCCGATCTGGAAAAACCTCGCGGCCTCGTGATCGTCGAGCCCGACGGCGTGCAGGCATTCCTGCGCCCGCTGCCGGTGGAACGGCTGTGGGGAGTGGGCAACAAGACGAAGCTGGCGCTAAAGGCCCTCGGCATCCGAACGATCGGCGACCTGGCGGAGGCCGACCCGCGGGAGCTTTCCAGGCGTTTCGGCAAGTACGGGGCGAGCTTGTGGGAACTCGCCTGCGGGCACGACGAGCGCCCCGTCAAGACGACCGGCCAGGTGAAATCAGTGGGCAATGAGCATACCTTCGAGCGAGACACCGGCGACCCGGAGCTCATCGCCTCCACTTTGATGCGGCTCTGTGAGAGGGTCGCGTGGCGGCTCCGGGTGGGCGGCAGGCGCGGGCGCTCGGTCACCACAAAGGTGCGCCTGGAGGACTTCACCACGCTGACCCGCGCCACGACGCTCGATCGGGGCCTCGACAGCGCCCCTGAGATCTATCGTGCGGCCTCCGCCAACATGAAGCGGGCACAGGTGGCGGGGCGCAAAGTGCGCCTGATCGGCGTCAGCGTCTCGGGACTCGACGAGGGCGGGCCCCGCCAGGTGCAGCTCTTCGACCGGGCGGCAGACGCGCACGAACGGGAGGAAAAGAGCCGTCTGCTCGGGCGCGCGATTGACCGCATCAAGGAGCGCTTCGGCGAGAGCGCGCTCCAGCGGGGCACCAGTCTCAAGCGCCGGGAGAAGCCCCGCGGCCGGGCCGAAGGCGACAGGGGCGGTGAACACGAATCAGGGTGAGACCCGGGGCCGTGGTGAGCGAACGGAAGCAGACGACCGGCACGCAGGGAATCGCAACTCAGGAATCCCCTACAGCCACTCCTCTCCGGACCTGGAGATGACGATGTGGCGCTGCCAGTTCTCCACCGGCTCCGGGAAATCGGTGCGGTAGTGCACCCCCCTGGATTCCTCCCTTCGGCGCGCGCACATCACGATGAGGCGGGCCGCGGTGAGCGCGTTCTGAAGCTGCCAACCCTGCGGGTCGTCGAACTCCTTGTCCATCACGTACCGGCACCAGAAGGTGATCGTCTCCAGGGCTTCGCTGAGGCCGTTCCCCTCGCGTTCCACGCCGGCGCTGCGCCACATGAGGCTTCTGAGCGAATTCTCGACGTCTGTCAGGTTCAGGCGTCCGTAGACGGGCTCCTGAGGCAGGCCCTCGATGGCTTGCAGGAGAGGTGCCTGTTCCGCTCCCTGGCAGGCTCGGGCGGCCTCGGCCCCGGCACGGCTGCCGAAAACCAGCCCTTCCAGCAGGGAATTGCTGCCGAGGCGGTTCGCCCCGTGAACCCCCGTGCAGGCCACCTCTCCGCAGGCCAGCAGGTTCTCCACGTTGGTGCGCCCGTCGAGGCCC
>JAUWZH010000019.1 GCA_030615435.1 Candidatus Brocadiaceae bacterium
GGCGTGGGCGGAGGAGCGGCTGGGCCATTTCCCGGAGGCCTGCGAGGCGTTGGCGGAGGCTGAAACCGGCGCCGGAGAGCCCGGCTTCCTGGGGGTGCTGGCGGCGTTCTACCGGGCGGCCCGCGCCTGGGAAAAAGACGGGCGCCTGCCTCGGGAAAGCCACTGGCAATGGAAAGAGCTGCGCGGCGAGCCGGCCGAGCTCGCTCGTGTCCTCACTGCCCTCGAGGCCGGGAAGGCCGCGGCCGTAAACGAGGCGCTGGGACGCTACCTGGCCGAGCACCCCGACTCGGCCCGGGGGCACTTCCTGCTCGGCATGTGGCGGGCACACAGCGGGAGCCCGCCCGACGAGGCCGTCGCCGCCTTCCGACGCGCGGTGGAGCTGGACCCCGGATACCTGCCCGCGGCCCGGGCGGCCGCGCGGCTCACCGCCGCGCAGTCCCGCCAGGCGCTTGAGGGATTCCTGAGCCATTATCAGCGCCTCGCATATGATGAAGAAAAAACAAGAGCGCTCCGAGAATACTGCGAGCAACTACAGGAGGAGCACCGGAGGGCGGGGCGGAACACGCCCAATAGCCTTCAGTAGCGCACAATGTCGGACAGGAGGGAGACGCTGACGATCTCTCGCGCCAGCACGCGAACCGAGCGCCGGTTGACCCGGATGCCGTGCTTGAGGGTCTGGATGAGGTAGCGGTCCGACGAGCTGGCGGACTCCCGGAGGTCGTGGACGTCCACGTCGCTCAGAAGCAGGCTGCCGGAATCTATTCGTTCGAGGGTGCCGATGTAGACGAACGGGCCTTTCGTGTCGAGCACGATCTGCTGGCCGACGAGGCTCTGGAGTTCCGGCGCAAACGTGTTCTCTGAGCCCACTGTGACATCCGCCTCCTGGAGGAGAACCCGACGGCGCGGACGATCTCGCGCCGGGCCAATTCAAGCAGCACCTCGCCGTGCTGTCAAGCACAAGGACGCGCCCTGCGACAACCGCTCGGAGGGAAATAAGGATGCTCTGGCCCAAACGCGGCCACAGAAGGAGCCGGGAGCGCTTCGGGGACTATCACGTCACACGACTCGTGCACAGCGGCGAGAAATCCTTTGTGTTCGAGGCGGCCAAAGTGACGCCCGAGGAACCGGTTGCCATCAAGCTCTACACCTGGAGCTACGACCGTGCGGCAGCAGAACTGGAGGGCAAGTACGGCCTCCAGTCGGAGGCGGAGGTGGGGATGGAGCTGAACCCGCTGCGGGCGCAGGATGCCGATGACTGCCCGATCGTGGCCACCCTTGGCAAAGGCAGGGAGTACGGAAAACGGCGCGGCACCCGATACATCGTGCAGGAGTTCGTCCGGGGGGTCGGCCTCGGCCACCTGATTGCCTGCCGCGACCCCTCCCTGAAGGATCGCACGCAGAGATTGGCCATCCGGATGTGCCGCGCCCTGCAGGCGGTGCACAGGAAAGGCTACGTGTTCCGGGACTTCTGTTCCGACAACCTCATAGTGCAAAAGGGAGGCGTGCTGAGGTTGATTGACCTGGGTTTCGTCGCCCCGCCGGGGATCGCCTTCGAGGAACGCAGCGGCACTCCGAGCTACATGTCGCCGGAGCAAATCCAGGGGAAACCACTGGGGTTCGAGACGGACATATACTCGCTCGGCGTGGTGGTCTACGAGCTGCTCACGGGCGAGTTGCCGTATGTCTCCCGGATCGCGGGGTCAGATGAGCAGAGCGTCCGGCGGCGGGGGAGAGATGTGATGCAGATGCACCTCAGAGAGCCTGTCCCGCAGTTGCCGCAGGAGCTGCACAGTGGGGCCGCGGCTCTGTGCGAAGCGCTGCCTCGCTGCCTGGCAAAGGACCCCGAGGAGCGCTTCCGCAGCGTCGAGGAGCTCATGGCGGCGCTGAGGTGAGGGGTTGCCAAGGGAAGGGCTGAGCGACTACTGTCCGCCGACTGCTTCGGCCTGCGGTTCCGGCTCAGTGGCAAGCTTGACGAAGTACGGGAATCGAACGGTCGGGCTCCAGTTTCCCACCGAGTCGCAGGCCCGAACGCCCAGGAAGTGCATGCCCGGCTCCTCGACCGCAAAGCTCCCTGCTGCCTCCTTCACGTTTACCCTGGCATCGGGCTCGGCGGTCGGGTCCCTGCCGAACAGAACACCATAGCCCGTTATCCCCGTAATGTCCCTGGAAGGCCAGGTGAACCGCGCCTGGGGCTGACCGTAGCCGGAGATCATGAAACGGTCCACAATCCAGTACGCTGCGGCCTTGCTGTGGCGGGAGGGGTCGGCAAAGACTATCTGGGAGACCTCAAGCGCCCCCGCATCCGACAGGGCATTCTCAATCAGTTCCAGCAGGTCCACCGAGCAGCGGTGCCATTCCCCGTCGGCCTGCAGCCCTTCCAGCTTGCCGAGGACCTTATGTCTCGTTTTCCGACTTGTCATTTGAAGCTCATACCATGTCCCCTTGACGCGGAGCTGGAGGTTGATCCGGGTCTCGGCGGGGATAAGGTACTCAAACGACAGGAGCGGATACTTGCGCAGGTCATAGGAGCCTTCGAAAGCGAGCGCGCTCAGGTGGCTTCTGGAGCGCCGGGCAGACAATTTGAGGCAGTGGCCGTCGGTGGGCCCGCCGCGCGCGATTCTTTGCAGGCCGTCGGTGGGCCGGCCGCGCGCGATTCTTTGCACCCTTGCCCCCCAGTGGTCGTTGCGGAAGTTGCGCCACGGCAGCTTCTCATCCTCAAAGTCGTCCCAGCGCAGGACCGGTTGCGTTTCGCACTGCACCACGGGCACGGTGGGGGGCGCGTGATCCTTCGAGTAGTCCATCACCCACTGCCAGGCGAGTGGCTCGGCAGGGTTTCCCGCGAAGTCCGATGCCTGCACCTTGACCTCGATCGTCTTCCCGTCCGGCACGCTGGTCTCATCCGCAGGCGCTCCCTCGACCCAGTCCCACGTGAACCGCCCGGAACTCAGATCGTACGTGGTGCCCGGATCCCCGGGGCCGTAACTCCGGCCGCCAACCTCCATTTTCAAGCTCTTGGGGTCCACGGCGGAAACGTCTTCCCGGGCTACGAATGAGATCTCAGAGGATGCCGACCTGGCGCCGGCGGACGGGCCGGGCTCCGCCACCTGAGGCCCGGCAGAGTCCACGAGGAACCGATAGTGCGCCGTCGGCCCCCAGTTGCCCGCCCGATCGCAAGCCTTCACGTGCAGATAGGCATCGGGAGCGGGCAGGTCCTCCAGCGGCGCGCCGGACTCCGTGGTGTCCACCCTGTCGTCCGGTTCACCCTCGGGTTCCCCTGACCACAGGTAACTGTAACCCCTGATGCCGCCCGCATCGTACGCCCGCAACGTGAGGGACTTCTGGACGGCCGGCGACAGAAGGGGCACCCGCCGGAAATTGTCCACGTGATAGCTCGCGCCAGGGGCGCACGCGCGGTGCTCGTAGTTGGCCAGCCCCAGCCACTGCTGCTCGAAAACACGGGGGGCGTAGGGCAGTCCCCGGAGCAGCTTGAGCAGGTTGATCTCTGTGTGATGCCACTCGTTGTCGGCTTGAATCCCCTCCAGAGCCCCCAGGCAACGGCCGTGGCCGCTTCTCTCCGTAAATTTGACGGTGCACTCGCCGTGGGGATTGGCGACGGCGAAGTCCACCCGCACGGCGTCGTGTATCTTGTAGTCGAAATCTACGATGGGGACGCGGCCTGCGCTGAAAGCCCCCCCGATCGCCTTGACCCTGAAGGCCCCCCCCCGGCGGGGGTTCTGCAACATCAGGCTCCAGCGGCCGGATGCCGCCGTCGTGTCGTCCCGCAGCACGAGAGCCTTCGAACTCTCCCAGCTCCCGACCGTTTCCTCGAAGTCGTTCGGCGCCGGCACGCCGAGCACCTCCACCTTGCCGGGGGCCGTTACGTCGTCCTTGAGAGAGCTCACGTAATGCGCCCGAAACGCCCCGTGGGTGCCGTCGAGATTGCCGTAGGAAAGCTCCACGAGGCAGGTTTCGCCGTCGCCGATATCCAGTCCCGCGCGTGCCAGGTCAATGAGCAGCGCGCCGCCATGCCAGTCCACCATGAACAGGCCCGGGTAAGGATCCACGTCCTTTCCGTTGACCCGGAGCTTAAGCTGGGGGACATCCAAATGCAGCGCCGCATCCTGCTGGAACTCGAGCCGGATCGGCCAATATCCCCACCTCTTCCCGTCGGGCGGCGAGACCGCGGTGAACTCCATCCTCCGCGGCGCGACCCGGAACGGCAGATGGGCGGTGCCGGTGAGCCGGCCGTCCTTGAGCCTGGCCCGCACGTGACAGTACCACAGCCCCGATGCAAGGTCCTGTTTCGTCAGGGGGGCCGGCTGACCCGGAATGGTATCCGGGCTCCTGTCCACTGTCACCAGCGTTTCTGCGACCTCACCATTCACCGCCTTGATCTCCGCGGGGAAGGACTCAACCCCTGCGGAGCAGACCTCAAAGTTGTCCAGCCAGTACGACGCGCCGGTCGGGTTGCCGCCGATCCCCGCCGCCAGCAAACCGGGGTGCAGGTTGCCGAAGACGATTCTCTCAATCAAAGCATGGCCCTTCGTGGACCCCGGATGCAGCGTGCGATAGGCGGCGCCGAGGGCGAACTCGGCGCTGTGCCACGCGCCGTCGGCCTGCACCTCGACCTCGCCGAGGCGCCGCAGGATGGCGTCCGAACCCTCGGGGCCCGTGAGCCACACGAAGTACCTCTTCCCGGCGACGTCCACGTACAGGTTGATCTTCGCCTCCGGCGGGATACGGTAGTCGAAACGAATCACCGGCATCCTCAGTGCGTCGAGGCCCATCTCGCCGACGGGCGCCGCAACGGCGAAGGTCCCTCCGGCGCCCGCGTTGGTCACTCTCAGGCAATGGCCGCCCGCCCTTCCGCGCTCCACGACGGTGGGCTCTCCGCCATGCCTCTCGTCGAACCTCTCCCAGCCGCCGACGCCTCCCTCGAAGTCTTCCCGCAGCCCGGGATGGGTAGGCGAGAATACCGGGGGCGCCGGCCCGGCAAGCACCTGCCTCCGTTCAGGCGGCGCGGCGACCAGGCGGCCGGGCACCCGTTTTCGCTCGTAAGAAACCTTCACCCTCGCCACCACGATCCAGGCGTCGTAGGTCCACACTGCCGGACTGAAGGTCTCTATCGGCTCGGGGTCGTGGTATTCGTAGGCCTTGTGATTGTCCACGTAGAAGCTGAGCGTATGGCCCCGTTTCCGTGCCTTCACGTAGTACCAGGCCCCGTGGATTTCACGACCGCCCTTGATCCAGGGAACAGGAATGACGCGCCCACTCTCCCCCGGCCGGCGCACGCTGGGCAGAAGCCGCTCGCCGCAGTAAGCAACCTGCTCGCCCTGTTTCAGGAGGTATGTCGCCCTCTCGCTCCAGTACGGGTCCCATCCCGCCAGCACGAAACTGTAGCCGCTTGAAAGGTCGTAGGGCTCTCCGAAAAGCGCCAGGTTGAAATCCCCGATGCGCGGGTACCCCTCGGGGGACTGCTTCATGCCCATGAACGCCTCCAGCGTCACGTCCCCTTCATACCGAAACTTGTTGAACAGGATGCCTGCCGAGGAGGTGACGGCGGCCATGTGAGACCATCGAGGGTCGCACGTGAAGCGAGTGGTGACGTCCCACCTCCCGACGCCATACCAGTCGGCCGGGGCGCGCTCGAAGTAGTAGTCCTGCACCTGGCAGCGATGGACCTTCAGCTCGGGCAGGTCGGCAGCGCTCACGCCGCTGACCGCCGCCCGGGTCTCGCGAAGCGGCTGGGGGTCGCGGAAGCTCAGGAGCTCCTCCCCCCCGGCGGTGACCCATATGTAAGGGCCGTCCCTGTGCAGCACGACCTTCCCGTCCGGCACTGTCGCGGGGTCTACGTTCACAGAGGCGACCTCTTGCCCCAGTCGCAGCAGGACGAGCCGGCAGTGCTGCTGCCCTTCTTCGCCCGCCGCCGTCTTCTGCTGCAGGGCGTATCCGCCCTCATCCGAGATGGCCCTGGCAGCGTGGATGAACAGGATGTTCTCGCGCAGCGGTATTTCGATGTCCGAACGCCCGTAGAAGTCGCCCACGTGCCAGAACGCGTCCTCGCGGCCTTCTACCGGCCACCACGCGCCCTGCGCACTGGACCAGTGTTTCATGTAAGGGTTTTCCCTGAAGACCTCTTCCGCCGGGAGCCTCTCCTCGTCTTCCTCCCTCTCGAAACAGACGGCAAGACGCCGAAACTCCGCGCCCTTCGCACGCGAGCCGAAGACCGCCGGAGCGCCGACCGCGGAGGCCGTGCGCGCTGCGCGCAACTGGAGCTTCCCGTCCACGCTCACGTTGATCTCGCCCTCCCGGGTGAAATCGGCACACAGTTCGACCATCTCCCCCTCGGGAAGCGGGACGTCCTCGCAGGCGGCCAGTTGCCGGACGCCGGCTTCGCCCTGTTCGAGGATCTCGAGGGACAGGCCGTCTCCCGCCCGGCCCAGCGTCACGCGCCAGTGCCGCCCACCTGGACCGTCGAGGCCCGCCAGGAAGCCGATCTTCTCCTTCTTGCGCGGCACCGGCACCTGCGCGCGCAAACAGGGCGCGGGCCAACTCGCCGATCCGAGCAAGAGGCTCCCCGTGCGGCTCCGCAACACCGGGGCGAACATCGGCGGCCAGCCGGGTTCTTCAACCCTCTTGAGGCCCCAGGAGCCGCGCGCCGGCACCGAATGCTTCCCGATCCACGTTTCGTTCGTGTAGTCAATGCGGTTGATCGTCCGCACAAGCACGTCGTCGAAGTATGCCTGATGCTCCTCGTCGCCTCCTTCGACGTAGAGGCCCACCCCGCCCCCGACGGACTCGTCGCTGCTGAGGTCCATGATCACGGCGCCGTCCAGGATGGCCTGGATGCGCGCGCCGCAGGTGCGAACCCCGATGTTGAACCACTGATCAACCTGACCGTTGACCCAGGCCTTTCGAAGCAACGTGCGCTGCCCCCCCTTGATGCGCAGCAGCTCCACCGGGGTGGCTTCGAGGACCGGCGCCGCATTCTCCCAGCGCAGGAGGAAAAAATCCTCCGAGTCCGCCACGTTGAAGGCCAGCCCCACGGCCTTCGCCCCCCTGTTGCGCACCGAAACGCTGGCTCGGTAGTCGTCCCAGAACCAGTGGCCCGCCCACAAGAACCCCCAGTCCGGGGAGAAGGCGCTTGCCGAGAACGGGTTGGGACTCTGCTCCTTTTGCGGACGCCGCTTCTCCGGGAGCCGCTCGACGTCCACCGTTTCCACGTTCTCGCGGACGGAGTGGATCTTCCACTCCCCGCGTTCGAGGCGCCAGACCTTGGAGTTGCCGAGGTCCAGCTCCCCCTCCTGCCGCATGAAGTTCTCGGCGAAGCTGAGCCGCTCGAGCGGCTGCACAACGGGAGGCATCGCCGGAGAGCTGCTCCTGGCGTCCACCGCCACCAGCCCGGGGCCGTGCGAGTAATCCTGCACCTCGCCCACGACCCGGCCATTCAGGGCCACGCTCAGCAGCCAGAGGTGTCGCTTGATGCGCACCTCCACCGGTTCGGAGGCCGGCAGCACCTCCTGGTCGCCGCGCGCAAGCACTTCCTTCTTTCCCTCTGATACGCTGCTGAGGCTCCACTCTGCGCCGTCTGCCTCCAGCCGGTAGCCATTGCCCTCCCTGTCCGCCTCGAACAGCACGGAAAAGCCCGTCTGTCTCTCCTGTCCCTCCGGCGGCGCCAGGAAAAGCCGGATCGTATAGGTCGGAACCAGGTTCTCGGCAATGGGAACGTAAAGGCGGCCGTCGAGCTCAAACGGGGTCACGTCGGCGCCCGCCGCGCCCGCCGAACAGAACGCTAGAAGCGAAAGGCACACCACGCGAGCCACGGTGGGCAATCTGCTCAGCATGGAGAGGGCCCCGGGAACGACCAGGACTGCCAAAGGACCAGGACTTCATCCAACTGCACTACTGATCATTATATGCGTATGGAGAGCAGAGCCACAAGGCCAGCCGCCTCGCTCAACATCACCCCCCTGAGGCAAGACGGCGGCCTCCTCCCGGAGGAGACCCCTTACCAGACAGCATCACTCGGTCCTACAGCGTTGCCTACCTCGTCGCAACCCCTTTGTGCGCGCCCTGTTACCTCGTCATTCACACGACGAAGTTCAGTCCCTGTCCGCAGCTTCTGCAGTGGCTACCCTCGAGCTTTCCCATCCGCGTCTCGTAACCCCACCGCTGAATCAGCACCGCGCCGCAGTGCGGGCAAACCGAGTCGCTTCCCTCCATGCCGCTGACGTTCCCGAGGTAGACGTAATTCAGCTTCCGGCTCGCTATCCTGTAGGCGAGACTCAGCGTCGCCGTCGGCGTCGGAGGGAGTTCCATCTTGTAGGCAGGGTGATACCGGGAGAAGTGAACCGGGATGTCGCAGCCAAGCCCGGCGACATAGTCCACCCAGTCGCAAATCTCGTCCTCGGAATCATTTAGGCCAGTTATGAGCAGGTTTGTCAGCTCAACGTGGATGCCTCGCTCCAGGGCCGTCTCGATGCTTCTCTGCACGGGAGCGAGCTCGCCGTGGCAATACTTCCTGTAGAACGCATCGCGCATGCTCTTCAGGTCCACGTTCATGGCATCGGTCAGCGGCGCCAGTTCCTCGAACGGCCCCGGCATGTAATAGCCGTTGGTCACCAGCACGTTCTTGAGCCCCGCCTCCCGGGCCAGTCGCGACGTATCGAGCACGTACTCGAATCCCACATAGGGCTCGTTGTAGGTGTAGGCGATCCCGATGGACCCCTCTCTGCCGGCGAGGCGGACCGCTTCTTCGGGGGGGAGGTCCTGCTGCGGGATGTCCGGGCGGAGCAGGTGCCAGTTCTGGCAGAACTCGCAGCGAAACGTGCAGCCGGCCTGCCCCAGGGACATGATGTAAGTGCCTGGATGGAAATGATATAGGGGCTTTTTCTCGACCGGATCCATGCCCGTCGCCGCCACCCGCCCGTATGTGGTCGCCAGGAGCGTGCCGCCCTCATTGCGGCGCACGCGGCAGTAGCCCGTCTTGCCGTCCGCAACCGTGCATTCGTGTGGACAGAGGTGGCACTGCACCTTCCGGTCTTCGAGCTTCTCATAGTGCCGCGCTTCCGTGGCCAATTCCCCTACCCCTTGATGACCGCCAGAGGTTTGAGCCGCGCCACTTTGCGCGTGATGCCCGCCTCTTGCATGACCGAGACCACCGCCTCCACGTCCTTGTAGGCGAATGGCATCTCCTCGGCGAGCGTGGCCCTGCCCTGCGCCCTGACGAGGACGCCCATCTCGGCCATCTCGCGCAACATGTTGCGGCCCTTGGACTTACGGGTCGCCGCCTTGCGGCTCATCATGCGCCCGGCTCCGTGGCAGGTGCTCCCCCACGTCTCCCGCATGGCCCGCTCGGCGCCGACCAGCAGGTAGGACGCCGTCCCCATGTCGCCCGGGATCAGCACCGGCTGGCCCACCTCGCGGTAGGGCTGCGGCACCTCGGGATGGCCGGCCGGGAAGGCGCGGGTGGCTCCCTTCCGGTGCACGCAGAGGGTCCGTTTCTCGCCGTCGAGCTCGTGTTCCTCGAACTTCGCGATGTTGTGGCACACGTCGTAAACCTGCCGCCAGCCCAGAGATGCAGCATCGCTCCCGAACACGCGCCCGAATGCCCCCGCCGCCAGCGACATGATGACCTGCCGGTTGCACCAGGCGAAGTTCGCCGCCGCGAGCATCGCCGCGAAGTAGCGTCGGCCCTCCGGCGAGCCGAGCGGGGCACAGGCGAGCTGGCGGTCGGGCAGCTCGATGCCGTACTTCTGCGATGCCCTCTGCATGAGGTTCAGGTAGTCGCTGCAAACCTGGTGCCCGAACCCGCGCGAGCCGCAATGTATCTGTAGTACTGCCAAGCCTTTAGCGATGCCGAACACGTCCGCCACCCGCTCCTCGTAGACCTCCTCGACCACGTCCACTTCCAGGAAGTGGTTGCCGCTGCCGAGGGTGCCCATCTGGGGTTCGCCGCGCTTGCGGGCCTTCTCGCTCACCATGTGCGGGTCGGCCCCCGGCAGGGCGCCGCCGGCCTCGGTGCGCACGAGGTCTTCCTCCTGTCCGAACCCATTGTCCACAGCCCACTTAGCGCCATCCGTCATCACCTCCTCGAGGTCCCTCTTGGAGAGCCTGCGGATGGCGTTCTTCGAGCCCAGTCCGCAGGGCACCTCGTGGAAAAGCGCCCCAACCAGGTCCTCCAGATGGGGGCGGACATCCTCGGCTCTGAGGTCCGTGCGGATGAGGCGCACGCCGCAGTTGATGTCGAACCCGATCCCGCCGGGCGAAATCACCCCGCCGGCCTGCTCGTCGAAGGCCGCAACGCCGCCGATCGGGAATCCGTAACCCCAGTGTGCGTCCGGCATTACGTAAGAGGCCCGCACGATCCCGGGAAGGAAGGCCACGTTCACCGCCTGCTCCAGGGCATTGTCCGTCACGATGTGCTCCAGCAGCCCGGCATCGGCATAGACGCGCGCCGGCACGTTCATCCCGCCGGATCGGGGCACTTCCCAGATGAAATCGGTTATCTTTTGGACCTTGATGTCATATTTGCTCATTTTGCCTCTCCTCGGTCAGTCTTTCCTCGCGGCTGAGCGTTTCGCAAGGCTTCCTACAGATCGCGCGCAGTGGTCCCCAGACTGTACTGCGAATGGTAACCAGAACACCCCCAACGCCCCCTGAACAGCCCCTGAACCCGCCACCATTACACCCTGGAGGCCCCCCCGTTCGATGGCGCCCCGATGCGCCCCGTTCACACGTCGAAGATGATGCTCACCTCGTAGGAACCGCCTCTTTTTTCGACTTTGAGGTTGTGCCAGGTAACAGCTTTGATAACGTTGCGCACATCGTGCCGCCAATCCACGAACTCCTCCCCCCAGATGCGTCCTCTCGCCCGTCCCCCCTCGACGGATCTGACCTCCACGCGGGCCGGACTGAACCGGTCGGCATCGAAGGCGTAGAGAATCTCCCCGAGCCACGCGACCAGCATGGACTCCGGGTCGTCCCCTTCGACCTCGATGTCGAGGGTCCTGCGCTGCCCGACGCGGGCCGGATCGAGCATCAGCTCGATCATGCCGCGCGCGGCATTCTCGAACAGCTCCTGCAGGGACTGCCCGCGCACGCGCAGCCCGATATCTGCGGGGTGCTCGAACTCCTCGAACGGCGGCTCCTGCGCCATGGACTCCCCCGTGGAAAACCGACCTATCTGACGTACAGTATCCTGCTGGAAAGCGTGCTCGAAGTCAAACGACGTGACCGCCCTCGGGGGCGACGGGGGCCGGCGCGGCCGGACAAGCCCCTGCCAGCCCGTGGCGGGACTGGCTCGACTGCCTGGTGGGCTGTGTCCTGGCCGCCGCGCTCCAGGGTGTCGTCCTCTTCGGTGCGCTCGAAGGAGGTACAGCATCATCGCACCTTTTCGCGCGATGTGGACTTTTTCCCCTCGGAATCCTGACAGATCGACTGGCTATTGACCTTGTGTAACGCGTCTCCACACACGGCCTTATGACACAGCCCGTGGTATCGCGTGGGGTTCTTCTGACCAGTAATTACCTCTTGACAAAGCAGTACAGTTATGATATCCGTACCGTTAGCGGTTCTTTTCGCCGCTATTATTCTGACGATTCACCACCAACCTCGCGGCTCGACGACCAGTGGGCATGGACGATGGGGAAAAGAATTCTTGTTCTGGGTGTGACCGGGATCAACAAGGCGAATCCCAACGATCCGGCGGACGGTTCGCGGGGTTGCATGTTGCGATTTGCGGATTGGGAGGAACGGACGAGCGGGCGTGAGGTGCAAGTTGTGGACTTGTTCCACGAGTACCTTACGGTGGACTTGCCATCCTACCTGTACACTAGCCGAGAGGAGCAGACACAACATTGGCTTGGGGCATGGAAACGTTTCGTACAGGAGGTTGAAAAGGGGAAGTTCAGCGAAGACTTATGCCTATGCATACACGGGGTCCTGACCAATGAGGTGTACGGCCTTCGCAGCCCTGTACTTGTCAAGCAAATCGCACGGGACTTCTCGCCGGATGTCGTGATCACCCTCATCGATGACGTCTACAGCCTTTATCAACGCACTCAGTTGCGCGCGCGTGGTCTCAAAGCGAAGGGCATGCCTACCCTCGAACAGCTAATAGTTGCAAGGAGAGCCGAAACGGTGGTGGGCGATCAAATCGCTCAGCAAACCAATGTTATCGTTCGCAACCACGAAGAAGTGTACTGTGCCGACGAGGGATGTGTCAAGAATTACGTGGTAGCCGTCGGGCATCCAGTGAGCCTGCTGCATCGCCTCGTATACGCGAAGGAGTTGACCACTGTGTATCTCTCGCATCCCATAAGCGAGCCGCGGAGGATGTCCGACGAGGAAGATGACCCCACGGGCTTGGACGACGTCAACGAATATTTGAGGAAAATAGTAGAGTTCGAGAGGAATACCCCAAAGTTGGCAGTGTTTTATCCTGCCACAATCGATGAGCTTCCGCTGGTCAAGTTGATATGCGCCCCGCGGTCGTTTGCCTTCCATGACAAAGAATGGCGGTGGAGGCCGGTTGATCCTTCTTCCTTGCCAGAAACGCTTACCTTCCACAGCTCCTCCCGCTGGGACCTGCGAGCGGTGTTCGGGGAAGATGACCTCCTTCGCGAGCAAGCCGACGGCCCGGATATCGAGATACCAACTGAGCAGGTGAGTCAGGCAGCGGGGAGTCTCGTGGCTGATGTGGGTTGGCGGGACACGACGTTGATCGGGCAATCAGATAAGGTTGGGGCTTGTTGCCCTCTGTTCAACAACAGGAAGGAAATCTCCGGTGGTATGTGGAGTGAGATGGAACACGCTGTTTGGCTTGGCAAATTCGTTCATTGTATGCAAGTGCCGGAACAGGGTAATCATGAGAGATTGGAACAGATTTTGCGGAAAGGCCGGCTGTTCTCGACTGCTCCATCGGGTTTCTTCAGTGTTAGCGCCGATTGGGGAAAGTTCTTTCAGAAGCTGCTGGCCGACTAAGTCAGTCCATGCACTCGAGGACGGACCATGGAACGGGGGACCATGGAAGAAAGGAGGAGGGACCATGGGAGGAGGAGCCATGCAAGAAAGGAGCATGGAAGAAAAGGGAGAAGCACGGCAAGTGATCTTTTACACAAGCCCCAACCACACCGGTGAAAGCGAACTAAAGGCCTACCTGAAAAGGCTTTCCCAGAACGGCTTCACTGTTCGCACCGAGGAGTGTCCCCTGCTTTTTGAGGAATCGGGCGCTGCTCCAGTACTGCGGTTTGCGGGAGGGTTAAGGCTGTTTGGAGTCTCTAACATACAACGATACCTAGAGTGGTTGCTCGAAAGCCCAGAAGTCACGTAAGGGGCGGTTGGCCTCCTCGCACACGCGCGGACCTGAACATGTATCGGATTGCGGGCTAGTGAGCGCTCTGCAGATAGATCCGATAACTCGGGGGTTCTGGTGGGCCATGAGAATAGCAAGAGCGCTTGAGGTCCGGCGCCGGAGGCCGTTGCTTTTGCCCGCGGGCAACGCTATATCCTGCCTTCAACCTTCAGAGTTCTAAGCCGTACTTCCGCAAGATCGCTGCTTCTTCAGCCAAGCCGGTGCTCGTGCTCTATTTCGCCATATCTGCATGCTAATGCGAGGCAAAGCAGCGGTCTTGCTATCTGGGTGTCAGCCCGTTCCAGAACCATCAATGAAAGTCGACATGCCCACTGAGACTTCCCCACACGAAAGGAATGCCTGCCACATCCAGAAAACCCCTTGCGCTACCGGCCCTTTTGCCACGATAATCGCTACTGACAACAGAGACGGACGACAGACCAGCCGCTGATCCGCCTACGCCATCTCCCTCCGCCATCCTCCTCCGCCATCCTCCTCCGCCAAGGCTACGGAGGACAAGTCACCGCAAGACGACGCCACGAGTGCGTAAGAAGAACCCCGGTTAGACGCCCCGCCCCCTCAGAGCAGCGCCGTGCAACCCCTTGCCTGACAAGTGCTTATGAGAATTTTATTATCCCTTGCATTTTGGCGCAGGTGTGCTAAAATACGCCATGCGGCCAAGACAGCCGTAAGTGTGCGACTGGTGGGCTTAGCGCCCCCTTGGCCGCGCGAAATCAGAGGCCCTGGTGGATCAGCAGGCCAAGTAGGGACACCGAACAACGCGCTGCACGCGGACGTTCAATCGTTGCGCACTTGAACGCCGGTGAGCTAAGACGTTGGCTTGAAAGAAAGGAGACGCCCATGGGATGAGACATCGAAGCAAGTATCGGAGACGAATTGCATTGTCAGAATGCGAAACAACAAACACATAAGGAGGAACTCAATGAAATATGTCCTAGCAGCTTGCGGGATCGTGTCGGTCATCTTCCTGACGGGATGCGCGTCGATCATCAGCAAGTCGGAGTATCCCGTCAGTTTCAGCTCGGATCCCCAGGGCGCCACGGTAACAATTGTTAACCGCAGCGGCCAGACCCTGTATTCCGGAACTACTCCAACCACAGTCGTACTGGACGCGGGTGCGGGTTTCTGGAAGGGCGAAGACTACACAGCCACCTTTGAGAGCCCCGGCTACGGAACGATGAGGGCTCAAGTGAGACGCGGTGTTGATGGATGGTATCTGGGTGGGAACTTTATCTTTGGGGGTCTCATCGGATGGTTGATCGTAGATCCAGCTACGGGAGCCATGTGGACACTGGAAAAGAACGTGCATGTCTCGCTGGCAAAGCAGACATCCTCGATTGAGAACGCGGGATGCCTGAACATCGTGTCGGTGGATCAAGTGCCACCGCATCTACGGAGGCACATGGTCCGGATCAACTGAAGCCAACAAATTGGTCCAGCTGACGCTGTGCCACAGCCGCTTTCGCTCTGGCGGTACAGCGCAGCTGATCATGCCGTTGCAGCCCATCATGTCTACATGCGCAACGATTCTGCACCGGCATCTGACAAAGCGTCGCGCCACCTCCCTTTTGCCACGATAATCGCATCTGACAACAGAGAAGGACGACAGTCCGGCGGCTGATCCGCCTACGCCATCCTCCTCCGCCATCCTCCTCCGCCATCCTCCTCCGCCATCCTCCTCCGCCATCCTCCTCCGCCATCCTCCTCCGCCATCCTCCTCCGCCAAGGCTACGGAGGACACGGGGTCACGGCGGACGAGTCACCGTGGATACCGCCGCTAGTGCGTGAGAAGGGCGGCCCCTTGAAGACGCCCCGCCCCCTCAGAGCAGCGCCGTGCTGAAGTAGCGCTCGGCGCGGTCCGGCAGCACGGTGGCGATGTTGCCCTCCATGCTCCCGGCGAGCCGGCGGGCGGCCCAGACGTTCGCCCCGGACGAGATGCCTACCAGCAGCCCGTGGTCGCGGCCGAGCTGGCGGGTGGTCTCGATGGCGTCCTCGTCGCTCACCTCTATCACGTCGTCCACCAACGAGACGTCGAGCACGCCCGGAATGAACCCGTCGCCGATCCCCTGTATCTGGTGCAGGCCCGGCTCGTGTCCGAGAATCGCGGAGTGGTTCGCGGGCTCCACGGCGACGATGCGCACCTCGGAGTCGTGCTCTTTGAGGAACTTGCCCACCCCCTGGAGGGTGCCGCCGCTGCCCACCCCGGCCACGAACGCGGCGACCTCCCCGCTCATCTGGTGCCAGAGCTCCGGCGCGGTGGTCTGGTAATGGCAGCGCGGGTTCTCGGGGTTCTCGAACTGCTGCGGGATGAAGACGCGGGGGTCCTCGGCGGCGATCTGCTCGGCCCGCCTGACGGCGCCGGCGATGCCCTCCTCGTCGGGGGTCAGGACGAGTTCGGCGCCGAGCGCCTTGATGAGCTTCTTGCGCTCCACACTCATGCCCTCCGGCATTACGATGCGCACGCGGTAGCCCTTGAGCCGCCCGACCAGCGCCAGGCCGATGCCCGTGTTGCCGGAGGAGGGCTCGAGAATGATGGAATCGCCCTTGAGCCGCCCGTCACGCTCGGCCCCCTCGATCATCGCCACCGCGACGCGGTCCTTTATGCTGCCGCCGGGGTTGAGGAACTCCGCTTTCGCGTAGACGTTCTCCCCTTTGAGGCGCACCAGGGGAGTGTTGCCGATAAGGTCCAGGATGTTGTCGGTGAGCATTTTCTTGCCCCGCTCCCTGGCAGAGTTACAGCGGGGAAGTATACCACATCGGCCAGAGGTCGTCATCTGGACGGCCTTCAGGGATCAAGCCACGGGGGGCGTTTGCCCTCGTGAGGGCATTTGCTGTATGGTTAGCCGGCAGGCTCAAGGGAGCTTCCCCTCGCGGCGGAGGGTTCACAATGGACGGCGAAATGATCTGGAAGCTGGACAGGCCGCAGCCTGCCCTGCCGAGCTCGTACTTCTGGACCTGGGACCACAGCGCGAATTGGATGCTCGACGATCCCGGCGTGGTCAACTTCGGCTGCTTCAACAAGTATCTGAAGCGCCCCGAGACCTACGTCGAGGACTACCGGAGGCTCACCGACTTCGCGGCCGGACTCGGCGTGAAGGGAATCGTGATATGGGGCTTCCTGAGGGATTCACACGGCGGCATTGAAGCCGCCAAGCGGGTGGCGGACTACGCCTCCTCGAAGGGCGTGGCCATCATGCCGGGGGTCGGCACGACGTGGTACGGAGGGATATACTACGAGGGAGACCACCCTTACAACCTCCCCACGTTCCTGCGCGACAATCCCGACGCCCACATGATAGACAAGGAGGGCAACTCCCGGGGGGACCGCGGCGCCTGTCCGAGCAGCCCCGTGTTCCTCGATTGGCTTCAGGAGGCGATGCAGTGGTTGTTCAGCGAGTTCGCCATCGGCGGGGCGGACCTGGAGAACGGCGATTTCGTGGTCTGCCACGACGAGCGCTGCCGGGAGCACAAGAACTCCTGGCCGAAGGACGACCCGGACGTCTTCCGCCTTCAGGCCATGAGCTATGAGCCGGCGCTCAAGTGCATCGAGGAGCAGCTCAGCGACAAGCTGGTCCCCTGGGGGACCTATACCAGCTTCGTTCCCGGCACGGGGCAGCTCGGCACCTACATGGGCTGCGAACGCCCCGTGCTGGTCGATCGCGTGCCGCGGGATTCCATCGGGCAGTGGACGCTGACCGAGATGGTCCGTCAGGAGCCTCTGCCACTGACGGCCTACCTGGACGAGGGGGCCCCGGAGGCGATGTTCGACAATCCGCACTGGCCTGTTGGTCTGCGCCCGCCGAGCTCGCGCAGCGTGGGGTACTGTCACCAGGCCACTCAATGGTGGGACGCCGTGCCGCGCTACGAGCAGGCCGTCAGCACCATAAAGGAGGCGTGCCTGCGCGCTCACCGCTCGGGGCTGGAGGGAGTGGCCATCCACGGAGAAGTCTCCTCGAGGCACGTTCCGTCGGCACTGAACTACCTCGCCTTCTCGCACTTCACCCACTGGCCGGAGGACACGCTGAGGGAGTTCGGCCGCAAGACCCTCGGGCAGGTGCTCGGCGAGGAAGACGAGGGGGAGGCCTTCGCCGAGATCCTCGCCCACTGGAATGCCGGAACGCTGAGCGAGGCGCAGAAGAAGGACGCCTCCACGCGCGTGGAGGAGCTCATAAGGCACGTCTCCGCAGGGGAGGGGCTGGAGCGCCACCGTTTCTGGAACTGGCTCTCAGTCATGTGCGAAGGCAATCTCGAACGCCA
>JAUWZH010000106.1 GCA_030615435.1 Candidatus Brocadiaceae bacterium
CGCGCTGCTGAGAGAGCTGTGTGCCGGGGTCGAAGGTGCGGATGGAGTCAACTTCGTCCCCGAAGAACTCGATGCGCACAGGCTGCTTGGTGCCGTGGGAGAAGATGTCCAGGATGCCGCCCCTGAGGCTGTACTGGCCCGGCAGCGTGACGCGGGGCACGCTGTAGAAGCGGCTCTCCACCAGCCACTCGACCAGTTCCCGGGGGGCCGCCTCGCTGCCCACGGCGATGGCGCGCGTCCCCCGGCGCAGCTCATCGGGCTCCAGGGTGGGCTGAAGCAGGGCGTTGATGCTTGCGCAGACCAGCCGCGTGCCGGGCTGAGGCTCCAGGAAGTCCGCCCCGCCCTCGCCCGGCGTGCCGAACACCAGGTGGCGCAGCACGCTGAGGCGCGACTTGACGATGGCCTCGTTCGGCGGCTCCTCGTCCCCGGGCAGGGTTTCCAGCGGCGGGAAGTGGCACGCCAGGCCTTCCCGGACCAGGTTGACGTCCTCGGCGAACTCCTCGGCGTACTCGACTCCCGGGCAGAGCGCGAGCGCCACCCCCGTAAGCCCCTCCACAACGGCCCCCGCCAGCAGGGCCGCCCCGCTGCCCACCGGCCCGCGAACCGTGAGACTACGCCCGGCCCGCATCCCGTCCAGCAGGGTATCGAACCCGATTATGCCCCTGAGCTTTTCCGCGAGCTCCGGCATCGGCACCTCCGCAGCTTCCCATTGTAATGGAAGGCGGCGCCCTCACAAACAGGCCGTTCTGCACACAGCGCCGGGGGGCTTTTCGCGGCAGCGCCGGCGGGGCCGGGTTTTTTCAACTGAAAAGGGCCAGTTCCACCTTGACATGGCAACACCGCCACTGTATAAAGGGCGTGTCTGATTCTGAACACCACTGGAACTGATACGGTTCGCGGCTTGGCCGGCTGGCGGGGGGTGGCCGGCAGTGTAACAGAGCGGAGGGACCTGACTATGTGGAGTGCGCCAATTCGCAATCGCCGGGTTGTCGTCGGGACTGTCATCGCGGCACTTTTTGTGGCACTCGCCCTGGCCGGAAACGCGCCGGAGGCCCGCGCGGCCGCACGGAAGGCCGACGTGAGCATAAACGGGGTGAAAGCGGCGCCGGATGAGCTGCTGGTGAAGTTCGTGGACGGCCGGGCGGGGCAGGCCCTTGCATCGGTACAGGCGGAAACCGGCATCAAGGTGGTGAGCTCACGCCGGTTCCGGCTCATTGACTGGTATTACGTGAAGGTCAAGACCCCCCTTGCGCTGCCGGATACCCTCAGGGCCTTCGCCCGGAATGCCGACGTGCTGGACGTGGAGCCGAACTACGTAGTGCGTGCGGCGGTCGTGCCGAATGACCCGATGTACGGCGCGCTGTGGGGCATGGACAGGATCGGGGCGCCCGGCGCCTGGGACAGGCGCACCGAATCGGGCGTCCTGGTGGCCGTCATTGATACCGGGGTGGACTACACTCACCCGGACCTCGCCGCCAACATGTGGGTGAACCCCGGAGAGATCCCCGGCGACGGGCTCGACAACGACCTGAACGGCTTCGTGGACGACGTGCACGGCTGGGACTTCTACGACAACGACTGCGACCCGATGGACTATGGGGGGCACGGCACGCACGTGGCCGGCACCATCGGCGCGGTCGGCAACAACGCCACCGGCGTGGTCGGGGTGTGCTGGAACGTGCGGATCATGGCGCTGCAGTTCCTGAGTCCCGGCGGCACCGGACATGTCCTGGACGCCATTGACGCGATCGAATACGCGACCTTGAACGGCGCGGAGGTCATGAACAACAGTTGGGGCGGCGGGGGCTACAGCAGGGCAATGGAGGAGGCCATATGGATGACCGACGGCTTCGGGGCCCTCTTCGTTGCGGCCGCGGGAAATAGCGGTAATGACAACGACGAGAACCCTTTTTATCCTGCCACCTACGAAATCCCGAACGTCATCTCGGTCGCGGCTACAAATCCGGCTGACTACCTTTGGGGCCAGGAGGAACCCGGTCAACCTCCTCCTCCTCCTCCTCCTGATTCCAACTACGGCGACGAGACCGTGCATCTCGCCGCGCCGGGGACTAGCATCCTCAGCACGACCCCATACAGCAGCTACAGCACCTACACAGGCACGTCCATGGCTGCGCCTCACGTGTCCGGCGCCTGCGCCCTGGTCTGGGCCGAGCACCCCGGCCTCTCGCACCGGGAAGTGAAGAGTCTGATCCTGCGCTCGGTGGACCTGCCCTATGTCGAAGAGCCGGAGGACGATCCGGAGACCGAAAACCCCCTTATAGGCTTGATCGTGACCGAAGGCCGACTCAGCGTGGGCAGCGGTATCGGCGAGCTGCACATCGTTACCCCGGACGTTCCCCCGTACCCCGTGGGCGATTACTACAGCGTCACCATAAAGGCCACCGGGGGCGTGCCTCCCTATACGTGGGACTTCCCTGAAGGTGGACTTCCAGCGGCGTTGGAATGGCTCAGTATCAACCCCGACACGGGCGTGATTTCCGGGTCCGATGAGGATGCCGCGTCGGGGGAGCACGAGTTCACCGTGAGAGTCACGGACTCCGCCACGCCTGAGGCGGCAGAGGACACGAAGCAGTTCAAGCTCTTAGTGGACGGGGGTTACATCTTGTGGGTCCGTTCCGAGCCGTTCACCGGCGTGCTGGTCAGGTGGTGGCACCGCGGCCGCACGGACTACTGGATGTCTTTCCCTCGTCCGGCACCCGGTCAGCCCTGTGAGGTGGCCAGGATGAAAGCACCCTTGCAGTGGGCCGACCAGCATTTCTATCGCTGGGAGGACGAACACGGGTGGGTCCTAGGTTACGAACGCGAGATCTCCCTCTCGATATGTTCGAGCCGGGAAGCGGTGGCCGTTTATGATACACGGCAGAACCTCTACGTCAATGACGAGACGGCGGAGAACGGCATAGCGCCCGGAGACGATGCCAACGACGGCCTGTCGCCCGCCACACCCAAGCGCCACATCCAGGCGATGCTCGACCAGTTCGCGGCAGCGGGATACGTGGGGGCTGAATGGCGCCTCATCGTCGCTGCCGGCACTTACTACGAGAACGTCGTCCTGGGTGAGGCACACTCCGGGCTCGCCTTTCAGGGCCACGGCTGGGGCGCGGCGATAATTGACGCGGGCCAGAACGGTCCCTGCATCTATGCGGACGGCTGGGCCAGCGGGGAGATCATCGGGTTCTCGCTGACGAACGGCCTGGGCGTGGGCGGCGGCGGGGGCATACAGTTGGTGAACGGCTGCTCGGTGAAGATCGCGCGGAACTGGATCTACGGCAACTCGGCTCCGGAAGGCGGCGCCATCGCCGGCTATTCCAGCACCGCTGCCGTCAAGGACAACTACATCTGGGACAATGCCGCCGAGGACAAAGGCGGGGAAGGCGGGGCAATCCTGTTCGTGCAGAGTGACTACGTGCTTATCGAGGGGAACTACATCGCCGAGAACTCTGCATTCCACGGGGCCGGCATCCGCTGCTGGTTCTCGGTTGGATGGATCACGAACAACATAATCGAGCACAACGTCGCCGGTGGCTGGGGCGGCGGGATCTACGCCTCGGGCGGCTGGATCCCCATAGACCAGAACCGGATGATCGGGTGGAACACGGCTGCGCGTGGGGGAGGCATTTTCTCCTATGCCTCAACCGCCCCCCTCGCCGACAATACGATAGTGGGAAACGAGGCGGACGTGGCCGGAGGAGGGATCTGCAGCGATTATTTCTCCGACCAGCCCATCCTGAGCAGCACGATCGCCGAGAACTCGGCTGCTTACGGGGGCGGCATCTTCTGCTCTCAGTCCACGCCGCCGATATCGGGGAACGGGATCTGGGCTAACACCGCCGAGGAGTCGGGCGGAGGGATCTTCCTGAGCGAGAGGCTCTCCCCACAGATCTGCGGTAACGACATCTCCTTCAACTCGGCGGGCGTATCCGGGGGCGCAATCTACCTGTCCCGCGGGTGTTCCCCCACAATTGGCACCCCGAGCATGCTTTTCTGGAGCAACTATATGGAACGTAACAGCGCCGGCGACTACGGAGGCCACCTCTACTGCGGACCGGAGTCCTCGCCCACGGTGCTCAACAACTACCTCGGAGATGGCACTGCTGAACTCGGCGGAGGCATCTATTGCGTGGACAGCTCGGGCAGGTTCGGCAGCGGCTGTCATGCCGGCTCGAACTCCATCTACCACAACACGGCGTACCTGCACGGCGGCGGGGTGTACATCACGGGCGTTCCGTCGCCTGATTTCAGCACTAACTCCATCTATTATAACGTGGCCGAGGAAGGGGGAGGAATCTACTGCGACGCGGGCACGACCCCGGAGATAGGTGGAGGCTGGATAGGGTACAACGAGGCCTATTACGGCGCCGGCATGCGCATCGTGTCCGCCTCGCCGGTGTTTTGGAATAACCTCCCCGTGGCCTACAACGAGGCATTCCCGTTCAACGAGGGAGCTTCGGTGACCAATGCCGGGGGCGGCTGCGGAGGCGGCATCTACATGACCGACTCGACCGTGGTGATGGAGGTGGTCCATCTCTACGGCAACGTGGCACCCGAGGGCCCCGGGCTCTACTGCATAGACTCCACGGTCGAGATGAACGCCTGCACCGTTGAGCGTCACGAGTGTGAGGAGGCCCCCGGCGCCGGCATTCTCGCCCTCGGCTCCGAGCTGAGGATAACCGACAGCGTCATAATGAAGAACTCGGCGCCGATGGGTGGGGGCATCTATGTCGGGGGTATCTATCTCGGTGACGATCTCGTAGAGAGGTCTTCGCTGCTCGTGGCCGGCACTACGTTTCAAAGTAACGAGGCGGGGTACGGGGCAGCCTTGTACGTCGCCGAGGCCGACGTGGTACTTTCGGCGGAGGCCACTGCGACGCTTTCGCCGGACGAGGGTGGTTTCAACAATATGGTGCAGAATGCTGCGTGGCAGGGATCGGGCGTCTATTGGAGCGAGGATGCTTCCGGCGCCGTCACAACGAGCCGGTTCGGCGAGAGCAATGCGGGGCAAGGGGCGGGGATCTTCTGCGCCGACGGCTCCGCGCCGCTCATCAGCAATGCCCTGTTCATCGGAAACTCGGCCACCAGAGGCTCGGGGATTTACTGCTCGGAGGAAGCCTGGCCGCAGATTTTGAATATCGGCGCGATCGGCAACTCAGCTCTGGACGGAGGGGCGGGCATCCATTCCGCCAATCCGAAGCTGAGACTGAGGAACTCGATCTTCTGGCTCAACAACGTGGACATAGTCGGCGTTGCCGCCTCTTATTCGTGCATCGAGGATCCACAGGGCGGCGTAGGCAACTTCAGCGGTGACCCGCTGTTGGTGGGGCCGGCCTTCGAAGGGAGGTGGGACGACCCCGACCCGGAGGATGACGATCCCGAGGTGGTCTTCTGGAGTCCGTACGACCCGCCCAACGTGGACAACTTCGGCGACGACCTTACCGTCGCCGGGACCACCAGGTTCACAACGGTGCTCGCGGGTGTGGCGGAGGACCAGTTCGTCGGCATGTGGCTCAATCCCAACATACGGCAGAACGTGCAGTTCCTGATAGTCGGGAACACCGATTCCAAGGATGGACACAACGGGGGCACGGACATCTACGTGAGGGGCAACGCGAGCGACCACGGCGAGGTTTGGGACCAATTCCATATCTGGGACTACCACCCGACGTCCACCGAAGGTCACTGGACCTATGGCGGATGGGTCCAGGACCCTGTAACCAGCCTGTGCGTTGACGCGGGCAACCCGGCGGATCCCTATGGCGGCGAAGCGCAGCCGAACGGCTGGCGCATCAACGTCGGCCCGTACGGCAACACCGAACAGGCCTCGCTGTCCACCGAAAGGGTGCCGTACCTCATGGCGGAGGCGGGGGTGGTCTGGGTGGACCAGGACTGGACGAGGGTCGAGTTGAGCACGGAGTTCAACGACCCGGTGGTGGTGGCGGGACCGGCGACGAGCTTCGGCGTGGAGCCCGGCGTGGTGCGCCTGCGCAACATTACGAACGCCTCGTTCGAGATCCGGTTCCAGGAATGGGACTATCTGGACGGGTGGCACCCTCTCGAGCAGGTGCACTGGATCGCCGTCGAGAAGGGAGTCTACGACCTGCCCGGCGACAACAAGCTCATCGCGGGGACATTCTCCACCTTCCAGACGAATGTCTACACGCCCGTGTTGGTCGAATTCCCAGAGCCCTTCGACGGCGTCCCGATTCTCGTCGCGCAGGTGCAGACTTACACCGGCAGCGACGCCGTGACCGACCGCATCTGCGCCGTCAGGGCGGGAGGGTTCGATTTCGCCATGCAGGAGCAGGAAGCCTCCGGTCCGCACGGATGGGAGACCGTCGGCTACATAGCCGTCACGGAGGATGCGGGTGCAATAGGCAGCGTTTCCTGCCGCGTGCGCGGCACCGCGGCCGTGGTCACCGACGAGCCCGTGATGGTGGGAAGCGAATGTGGCAGCGCGCTGGTGCGGGTGGAGGAAGAGCAGTCTCTGGATCTGGAGACCTCGCACGGGGTCGGCGAACGAGTCGGGTTCATCGGCATCGCCGGTCAGCCGCCGCTCGTCGCTGACATGCAGACCTGCAACGGCACCGACACCAGCAACCTGCGCTGCACGTTGCTGGCGCAGGCATTCCAGGGGGAGGAAGGCGTGGTCAGCGCGGGCAGCGCCTGGCAAACGGTAGAGCTGGATTACACCTACCAGGCCCCTGTGGTCGTGGCGGGTCCAGCGACCTATGACGGCTCTGAGCCGGGAGTGGTCCGCGTGCGCAACGTAACGCCCGATTCCTTCGACATCCGATTCCAGGAGTGGAACTACCTGGACGGCTGGCACCCCGCTGAGGACATTCACTACGCGGTGGTGGAGCGCGGCCTGTGGCAGGTTGACGAAGAGGCCTTGCTTACCGTGGACAAGTTGGACGTTGACAACTGGAACGTTTACGTGCCGGGTCGGGTGCATTTCCCCCTGCCATACGAGGAAACGCCCGACGAGGAAACGCTCGTGGTGGTCGCTACCCAGCAGACTGCCAACGGCAACGACGCCGTCACGGAGCGGCTGAGCGCTGTGGATACGGAAGGCTTTTCGGTCGCCGTGCAGGAAGAGCAGGCCGGCGGATGGCATCCGACGGAGACCCTCGGCTACTTCGCCCCGGGCGAAGGTAGAGGAGGTGTGGAGGTGTTCTTCTTCGGCATGCCGGATGTCGAGATCGGTTCGGACGAGACCACGGACGGCTCGTTGTTCCTGCTGGGGTGGGAGATCCTGATCGTGGAAGAGCAGTCCCTCGATCCTGAGACCTTCCACTGCGAGGAGGTGATCGGCTGGATGGCGTTTGATTTTTCCGCCGCCACGCCGTACTTCCTGGCGGACATGCAGACTTGTGACGGCTTCGACACCGCAAGCCTGCGCTGTCGGAGCACCTCGCCGGGTGGCTTCATGCTGGAGGTCTCGGCCCAGGACGGCTCGGGCAGGGAGCTCGACGACGTTGATCTCACGGTGGAGTTCAGCGGCCAGGGCGGTGACGGTCAGATCACAGTGCTGCAGGGCTCATCGGTGCAGCAGAGCTGCGAGGCCAGCGACACAGTGACGCTCAACGCCCCGGAGAGCATCCTCGACGGCGAGAGCTTCCTGAGCTTCGACCACTGGGAGGTAAACGGGGAGGCCATGGCTGCCGGGGTGACGGTGATCGAGGTCGAGATTGACGGCGACGTGCAGGCAGTGGCGATTTACCAGGGCACTGCTCCGGCTCTGCCCTGAGAGGCCGCCGTCAGGAACACTCAGAGGACGAAAAGGGACCAGGGGCCGGTCTCCCAGGCCGGTTCCTGGTCTTTCATCTTCTGGGTTTCTCATCCGGGCTCCTGCGCGACGGCAGGGCGTTGTTGCTTGTTCGGAGGGGGCCTTGACTCGTGAGTCGGGGTCCTGTTAGATTGCTATTGCCGTATGGCCTGTTGCAGCGTAGTGAGCCCCGGAGCCCCTTTCATTGCCATGCCCTCTAACCGATTGCGCGGCCTGCTCTTCCACGAGCTGACCATAATACTCGTGCTGGCGTGTGCCGTGCGCGCCGTTCTGGTGCTGACGGCGGTCGCGGTGAGCGGGGACGGCCCTGACTACTGCTGGACCGCCCTCAAGATGGCTGACGCAGGGCTGCTGGCCGGCATGAAGGGTGATTTCCTGTACCCGTTTTTCTCGGTGAACCGCCGCCTGCCGATGTGCCCGGTTCTGGGCAGTCTCCTCTACCCGGGCGTCGGCGGTGTAGTGGTGGCCATGCGGCGGGTCTCGGCGCTGCGGGGTCTGGGGGCGG
>JAUWZH010000285.1 GCA_030615435.1 Candidatus Brocadiaceae bacterium
CACCGGCATACTTGCGGGCATTTCACATCACAAGGCGGGAAACGTGGATTTCCGCCGAGGGGGACGGGACCTCAGGGTCGCTATGGTGTTGGCCTCTTGCAGTATCGTGGGCATACTGGTAGCGGTGTCGGCTGCCTTGAACATCCCGAACCTGGTTCTGAGGCTCTACATAGGGTTTCTGGTTCTGAGCATGGGCATTATTATCCTCGTGATGCGGGGCCGGTCAGGCCGCTTCTCATGGAAGAAACTCGTCGGTCTGGGGCTGCTTGCTTCTTTCAACAAGGGAATCAGTGGCGGCGGCTACGGTCCAGTGGTCACGTGCGGCCAGGTGATCTCCGGGATCGAGGGCAAGAGGGCGGTCGCCATCACGTCGCTGGCCGAGGGATTGACCTGCGCAGTGGGTGTGCTGGCCTTCGGGCTCATGAGCGGCTGGCCCCAGAGCACTCTGGCGGTGCCGCTCGTTACAGGCGCGGTGCTGTCGGTTCCCCTTTCGGTCTGGTCGGTGAAGAGGATAAAGGTGAAGTCTTTGACGATTGCAATAGGGACCTTGACAGTGGTGCTGGGCGTAGTGACCGTGCTCAAGGCGGTGTTGGGGTGAACGGCCTCCCTTTCATTTGCGTGGTTCGGCGGCGGCGCCTATACTGTCGTTCCGAATCGTGCGATCCTTCGCAGAGCGCTTGCACGCGACCAACCTGTGGTCGGAGAGACGTGAGAAGCCCCGAAAAGCAGTGGGTCGCGGTGCTCAAAGGCCCAGCATGTGGCTGGGCCGCGCACAAGTAACCGACCATAGCTGAAAGGAGACCAGGAGAGAATGGCGAAACGGTCCGCTCCCAAGAGATCGAAGAAGAAAAGCAACCGAGTCGTCGTGCCCTCCAGCAAGCGCAAATCAATGCCGTCGCCCGAGGAGCTCTCGAAACGCTACGTGAGGCTCAAGGGCGGTGACATCAACGGCGCGCTGGACGAGATGAGCGAGGAAACACAGTTGCTGGACATCCGCATCAAGCCGCTGCGGCGCGGCATGAGGTGCGCCGGCCTCGCGGTGACCTGGAACGCCGTCCTGGCTTGTCACGATCCTGTGCCGCGAGATTGTAAGACGGTGAAGGACTGGCGCTCCTTTTATGATTGCATCCATCCCGGGTCCGTGTTCGTGTACCAGCCCGGCGGCGAGATGTCCAGCGGCCACTTCGGCAACATGACCGGCAACATGATCGCCGCCCGTGGGGCAACGGGCGCCATCGTTGACGGGAACGCCCGCGACTCCGAGGGGCACGAGCGAATCCCGAACTGGTCGGTCTTCTGCCGCAACACAAGCCCCCTTGAGGCCGCCTCCCGCATCAAGTGGATGGAAGCCAACACGCCCATCCTGATGAGCGGCGAACTGCGACGCTGGATCGAGGTGGTGCCCGGCGACATGGTGTTCGCCGACGGCGACGGCGTGATCGTCCTCCCGCAGCGGCTCATCCTGCCCGTCCTGCTCGCGGCCGAGGAAGGGTTCGAAAAGGAGGAGGAGGCCGAGAAGCTCTACGCCGCCGGCGAAGATCCTGCGAAGGTCGTTGAGAAGTACGGCGTGGCCTGATCGCGCGATCCCTCACTCGCGGAGTTCCGGGCTGCGGGAGAGCGTCAGTTCAGATCGCCCGCGGGTGAGGCGAATGGTCCTTACGTCTTGACTCCCCTCGGAGCGCCGGCCTATCATGTCCGTGCGTCCCGATACGCCAGCAGGACCGAGGGGCCATGCCTTTCGAAGAGCTTGACCGCCGCCGTATCAAGATGAGGCCGCTCGCCGAGCGGACCAACCGGCTCAGCATCGAGCGCGAGGCGGTCCCCCCCGGGCAGCGCCCCGAGGCACTGTCGGAGTCGGCCCGGGAGGTGCTCCGTCGTGCGGCTCAGCGCATTGCTGCAGCGCGGGAAGCCGGCCGGCCGGTCATCATGGCCTTCGGGGCCCACACGATCAAGAACGGCCTCGGCCCGGTGCTCATCCACTTGATGGAGGAGGGCTGGCTGACGCACCTGGCCACGAACGGGGCCGGCGTGATCCACGACTGGGAGTTTGCCTTCCTCGGGGCCTCGAGCGAGCACGTGCGCGAGAACGTCGCCTCGGGCACGTTCGGGGCGTGGGAGGAGACGGGCTACTACCTCAACCTGGCGCTGCTGGTGGGGGCCTATCGGGGATTGGGATACGGCGAGAGCGTCGGCGCGATGATCCAGGAGGAGGCCCTGGAGATGCCCTCCCGCGAGGAGCTTCTGGAGGGCCTCCGCGGCGACCTCAGGCGCCGGCCTCTTCCCGAAGGCGCCGCGGGGGCGGCTGACCTGCTCTCGGCGATGGACCGGTTCGACCTGCCGGCGGGCCGCGTGGTGGTGCCGCACCCCTACAAGCGCTACAGCCCCCAGGCTGCTGCGTACCGGCTCGGCATCCCTTTCACCGCTCACCCGATGATCGGGCATGACGTCATCTACCTTCATCCCCTCAACCACGGCGCGGCGATCGGGCGCACGGGGCTGAGGGACTTCCTCACCTTTGCGCGGGCGGTGAGCGGACTAAGCGGCGGTGTGTACCTCTCGATCGGCTCGGCGGTGATGTCGCCCATGATCTTCGAGAAGTCCATGTCCATGGCCCAGAACCTCGCCCTTCAGCAGGGCCGCCGCATTGAGGGGCACTTCATCGCCGTGGTGGACTTGCAGGAGTCGAGCTGGGACTGGAACAGCGGCGAGCCGCCGGAAGAGCATCCGGACTATTACCTGCGCTTCTACAAGACCTTCCACCGCATGGGGGGGGAGCTCCGATATGCCCGGGCCGACAACCGCGACTTCCTGCTGGGGCTGTGTCGCGAACTCGAGGGGCCGGCAGGGCGGGGTTGATGCCGCTCGGCGCCGCACTTTGCGCCTTGCGGCCTGCCCAGGTAGCATGTCCGTGCCGGTTTTCCCGCGCGCAAAGGGAGGAACGGCCCGCGGGGTGAGGCTCGCTGCGCCACTTCGCTGATCGTACGGAGAGGAAGCCTTGAACTTTCAGGAACTCATCCTCAGCCTTCAGCAGTACTGGGTGGATCGCGGATGCGTTCTCTACCAGCCCCACGACATCGAGGTTGGGGCGGGCACCTTCAACCCGGCGACCTTCCTGCGCTCGCTCGGCCCTGAGCCGTGGAACGTGGCCTACGTGGAGCCGTCCCGGCGGCCGACCGACGGGCGCTACGGCGACAATCCGAACCGGCTCGGCGCCTACTACCAGTTCCAGGTCCTCCTCAAGCCCGCCCCCGAGGACTCGCAGCAGGTCTACCTCGACAGCCTGGTGCGCCTCGGCATAGACCTGGTGGAGCACGACGTGCGGTTCGTCGAGGACGACTGGGAGTCGCCCACCCTCGGGGCCACCGGGCTCGGCTGGGAGGTCTGGCTCGACGGGATGGAGATCACGCAGTTCACCTACTTCCAGCGCGTCGGGGGCATGGACCTGGATCCCGTTTCCGTCGAGCTCACTTACGGGCTG
>JAUWZH010000326.1 GCA_030615435.1 Candidatus Brocadiaceae bacterium
CAGCCCGGGTGGATGGGCAGCTACGAGCCGGCGGAGGTGGACCCCCGGCGGCTCGACGTCGTCTGCTTCCTCGATCCGGCGCTGAGCGAGTCGCCACGGGGCTGCCCCCGGGCGCTGATAGCCGTGGCGGCGGACCGCGCGGGCGGCACCCGCTACGTGCTGGACGCCTGGATAGAGCGCGGCAGCCCGATGCAGATGCTGGAGAAGCTCATCGAGTTCCACGGCCGGTTCCGGCCGCGCCTGATCGGCATCGAGCAGAACGGGGGTTACGCGCTGATCCGCCCTCTGTTGATGCTGCGCCTCGGTGGCGAGTTCCTGCCCGTGCGGTACGTGACCCATTGCGAGGCGAAGGAGCTGCGCATCGAGCGGCTCGCCCCTCGGTTCGAGGCCGGCCTCTGGCTCTTTCCCCGCAACCCCGGCGCGGGCGTGCAGAGGCTCCAGGAACAGCTCATGGCCTACCCCGACGGGTTCGTGGACGGTCCCGACGCCCTCGCCGGCTGCGACGAGCTGCTGCCCGACAGCTTCGGCGGCGCCTCGCAGTTCACCTACACGAGCCTGAGCAGGCGCACGGACTTCGGCGGACTGTAGCACCTTCCAGGGCAGCGAGCGGCGCTCCATCACTTCCCACTGTTGAAAAAGGCCCCAAACCTGCGTTCTCGTAACCCCTTGCGTGGACACACGTTACGCTTCCCGCCTCAGGCCCCTCCAACTGAATCCTGCCCGATTCGGTCACTAGCGCCCATACCGGACACACGCTTTCGCAAAGACGAGTATCGTGGCTGCAAGAGGCGCAGCGGCGAAAGCGCCGCACAGTGAACAGAGACGAACGCGAAGGGTACTTTCATGAGCGAGCAACCGGATGTGGGACCTGTGGCGGGGCCGCAGAAGTTCGGCCCCCGCACCGTTGTCGGACACGTGGACATAGACACCCTCTCGCCCCGGCGCATCAAGAACATGCTGCTGGAGGCCGAGAGCGGCGAGTTGGCGAGCCAGGCGGCCCTGTTCGAGAAGATGGAGGAGAAGGACGGGGAGCTGGACGCGCACCTGCGCACGCGCAAGAGCGGCGTCAGCTCGCTGAACTGGGTGCTCCTGCCGGCCGGCCAGTCGCAGCAGGCCGGGCAGGCCGCTTCCCTGTGCCGGGAGGTGGTCGGGTCCATCGCCGGGTTCAAGCAGGCCGTCTTCGACCTCTTGGACGCCGTGCCGAAGGGGCTGAGCATCCTGGAGATCCAGTGGGAAACCGCGGCCCGGCGCTGGAGGCCGGAGCGGCTGTTGTGGCGGCCCCAGAGGTGGTTCCGCCTCGCCGAGGACGGCGAGACCCTGCTGCTGAGCCGGCGTGACGGCGGAGGGTCGGAGCTCAACCCCCTCAACTTCATCGTGCACCGCGTGAAGGCCCGCAGCGGCTTCTCCGCCCGCACCGGGCTGCTGCGCAGCTGCGTGAGGGCGTTCATAGTGCGACACCTCTCGTGGAAGGACTGGATGGCGTTTGCCGAGGTCTATGGCATGCCGCCCCGGATCGGACGGCTGCGGGAGGGCGTGCCGTGGGACTCCGATGAGGCGAGGCAACTCTGGGAGGCTGTGCGCGCGCTCGGCATGGACGCGGCCGCCGTCGTGCGGGAGGGCAACCAGATCGAGGTGCTCGACACCCGCTCCGGCGGTGAGGGCGAGATATTCCAGCACATCCTCGAGCGGGCCGGGCGCGAGATGACCCTCGCCGTCCTCGGCCAGACGCTCACAAGCGGCGGCGAGCAGGGCGGCTCCTACGCCCTTGGCCGGGTGCACGACCTGGTCAGGCGCGACCTGGTGCAGAGCGACGCACTCGCCCTCGAAGAGACGCTCACGCGCCAACTTCTCGAGCCCATCGTCCGCCTCAACCTGGGGCCCTCCGCGCCGACGCCCCGGTGGCACTTCGTGATGGAAGACCCGCAGGACATCTCCAAACTGGCGGGCACAATCAAGACGCTCGCCGAAGCCGGCCTCGCCATCCCGAGCAAATGGGTCTACGAGCGATTCGGCATACCCGAGCCGGGCACCGGCGATGAGTTGCTCGGAGGGCGTTGAGGACCGTGCGAACAGGAAAGGGAACGAAGATGACTCAGAACGCCGACTCAGGGGCGAACGCGGCCCCGCGTGCCGTCCTGCTGCCGGAGGGCGAGGCGCCGCAGTGGGTGATGATCGCCCGCACCGGCCGCTGGGAAGGACATCCCCAGGGCCCCGAGGTGATCAGCGCCGCGCATCTGAACGCCGCGCACGAGTATTTCCAGCGCCACTACCAGGCCCACGGCACGGAGCTCCCGATTGACTACCACCACGCCAGCGTGCTCGCCTCCAGGGGCAGCGTGGCGAAGGCCCCGGCCGCCGGCTGGATCAGGGAGATGGAGCTGCGGGCCGGCGGCACGGAGCTGTGGGGGAAGGTCCTGTGGACGGCGGAGGCCAGCAGCGAGGTGGCCGCGCGAAAGTTCCGTTACCTCTCGCCGGTGTTCCTCTTCAACGCGGCCGACCGCGTCACCGGCGAGCCGGTGCGGATGCTGGTGCACAGCGTCGCCCTGACCAACACTCCGTTCCTGACCGAACTTCAGGCGCTGAACGAGCAAAGCCTGGAAACCACTGCCGCTACGGATGGCAGCAGGCATCGTAACCCAAACCAGGGAGGCGAGAGTATGAGCTTGATTGACGCTCTTGCGCAGCCG
>JAUWZH010000187.1 GCA_030615435.1 Candidatus Brocadiaceae bacterium
GCTCCTGAAGCGTGTGTTCATAGCACCCCAGCAGCGCAACGAGCGACCATCCCGCCTCTCGCCCGGTGGCCACAACCACGTCCCAGCCAAGTTCGTTCCAGCGAAGCAGGTTATCGCCGATGCCGACCGCCGTCTCGAGCACCTCGGGGCGACCCGTGGCGCAATAGTAGTCCAGCAGCCCCTCCGTCCACATGTGGCTGGGGTAGGACGAGCCGTTGGTATGGTCCACGGCATGTGCGACATCGGAGTCCTGGCGTAGCGGGTCGTCGCTGTGATGGATCACGTCCACGTCAATCGTGTGCTGCACGCAGAGCTCGGCATCCTCGAAGTACTTGTAGTTGCCCGTGCGCCAGTACATGATCATCAGGCCGTGCATCGAGTCCTCTTCGTTGTTCTGCCACTTGCGGATATCCGGCTGGCGCAACTGATCGCCGATGTCAATCATCCCGGAGCCGGTCGTGGCTGCGCAGATGCTCTCGAATTTTTTCTCCAGGAACAGGTATTTGCGCGGCTGGTAGCGCATCACCTGGTCCAGCTCGTTCACCTTGCAGCGCTGGATCCAGTCGAATGGCACACTGACCGCCGGACGGCAGTCGCGCAACTTGATTGGGGCTTCCCGGGCCCTCATGTCGCTGGAGGAATCGTGGAAGCCAAACAGCGCCACATGCGTCTTCGCCATGCCCTGCTGGAGGTGGAGCGCCTGTTCGGAATGCGGATAAATGGACAGGGAGACCCTGCCGCCTTCCGAGGCAAGCTCCTTGGGAGCATGGCGCGCCATGAGCCACATGCCGACGGTGACCCCGCAGCGGTCGTCGCTGAGGTCTATGAACGGCTCCACCGCGTTAATCACGTCGCGAAGGTAGAAAGGGTATTCCTCAAGGCGCTCGCCGAGACACTCGAAGTTGGTTAACTCCATGTACCGGCCGCTTAGCACCATCCGCACTGGGCCGGGTATCTCGACGTAGCGCGTGAAAGTGAAGCGGCCGTGGAGGTTGTGGCGGATGGTGCGTCGCGCCTCGTCCCTGAGCACCGTCTCCGCCTCGATGGAGATCTGTTGCACGTCCACCCCCTCCTCCGGCGCCTCGCGGTTGATGAACTGGTACCACAACTCCACGAACGGCGAGTCGGCGAAGAAGTACCACCAGAGCCGGGCGTCGAGGAAAGTGCTCCCGTCCACTGCGGCGTGCTTGCCAACGGCCTCTATGACCGCGCGCACCGGGCCGCGCTCGATGACCTTGAAGTGCCACGGCGAGAACTGCGAGGCGCGGTACTCCGCCCCCGAGCCGTCGAGCACCAGGATGTCGTTCGTGCACTGCGGCTCGATCAGGGACTCCCCCCCGGGCAGTACCCGTTCAAAGAGCGCGAATCGCCCCGTGGGGATGCGCGCCTGGAGCGGCCCGGTGTGCACGTCAATACCTTCCGGGTCCTCCGAGACTCGCAGCCCGCCGGCGATCTCCTCGCCGCGCCCCTTGCGCAGCAGGTAGCTCGTTTGCTCGTTCGGCCCGAGTTTGGCCTGGAAGGTGATGAGGCGCCACTTCACCGTCCCGTCCGGCCAGGGCACCAGGTCCCGCGTTTGGCATCTCACAGCCTGCCCATCGGCATCGAGCAGGTGCACGGCGTCTTGGGGTCTGAGCTGCCCCTGAGCAAAAGGTACTCCGATGGACATCGGCCAGTGCTCGGTCGGAAATACCAGCCGGTTGGTCACCTGTATTGGCACATTGACCTCGTCGCGTGATGAAGACATCCTGTCTCTATCTCTCCTTTCTTGCCAGCCGGCTCAGGCCTGGATCACGTACTCGTACACATGGTCCTGTTGCTGGCAGCAGTAACGTTCGGGCGTTGCGTAGCGTTCGTAGACAGTGCGCCGGGCGTAGTCCATCGTGTAGCTGACGAGCGTGATTGTCCTGTCGTAGTCCGCCCGTTCAGGCACGTCGTGGCGGCAGAGGGCGCGGGGGAAGGGCGAGTGGTCCTCAAGGACGGTGCGGATGTGTTTGTAGCGCCTGTCTCCGGGCAGCTCCGCCAGGCGGCCCATATTGGTGAACCGCACGGAGCAGTCGGCGAAGTACTGGTTGTGGTATGAGCCGAGGGGGATGTCAAATCGCTCGGCGAACACCTCCCGCCGCTCTGCGAGGAACTGCCGCATGTCCTCGCTCTGGAAGTATCCCTCGGTGTACCAGATCAGACCGTCTCGCGCCCGGGAGACGCCCACGCGGCGAAAACCGTTGTCCACGGAAATGGCCTCCCCGTTCCGATCCACGTACCCGTGCGCCCCGCGGCCCGGCAGGTAGAGAGTGTAACGCTGGTAGAGGTTGGCAACCTCAGCCACGCTGCCGGCGAAACGCAGCAAGGGAAAGCTCGTGTACGGCCATACGTCCTCATGCTGCTCGTCCATCCAGATGCCCACCGTGGCGCCGCCGGGGTCGGCGATCCCCCCCTCACTGACCACAGGCAGCGGCGCGTAGCCGGTGCGGGGTTTTTTCACCACCACCTTGTCCGTCGCCCTTGGCGTGCCGTACTCCTCAGGGGTGCAATCGCAATTCTTGCCCAGCCAGATTTCGTCCCCGACCAGGATCACCCCGGAGCACCCGCCCGCCGATCGAGCGTCCTCCGGCGGGGGGATCTGATACATTTTCCACCAGTGCATCTGATGCCGCCTGTACTTGAGGTAGTCGTGGAGGGCGACCTCCTGAAGCGAGACCCCCGCACCATCGGCCTTTCCCCTGAGGCGAGTGATCACCTCCGGGTGCAGCTCGGCGAGCTCCGGGAAAGCCCCGGCGTCCGGCTCGGTCTCCATTCGTTCCTGCAAGAGCTTGTTCAGTTCGGCCTCGCTCATCTGGCCGCAACTCGGCTCCAGGAGCGGATCTTCGCGCAGCGAGCGCACCTCCTCACGGAGCGTTTCCGGACCAAGAGCCTTTCCTTCCTCCACGCCCTCGTCATAGGGCCGATCTTCGACGACATAGACAGGTATTCTCATCGCCGGTCCTCCTGCGGGGAAACGGCACGGGTCGCAGAACCCGGGGATTATACCGAGGCCCCCTCGTGAGCGAAAGGGAAATCAAGACGTCGCCGTTGCCTTGAAATGCCTCAATGAAATGGATACCGTAGGGACCAAATGACTCAGGAGGAGAGGTGAAGATGATTGGAGAGATCGAACACGTCGTGCTGTGTCGCAGCAAAGACAGATATTGCGGGCATCCGCGGCAGGGGGGTATTCACTACTTCGGCGGCGGCGAGCTGGTGGTGATCCACAATCACGCGCCCTGCTCCTATCGGGCGGAGAACGACGTGTGGCACGGCAGAGCCGGCTACCACGGGCGTGCGTGCTGCCTGCTTCAGCGTTCGATGGACGACGGAGTGACCTGGCCCGAGGAGAACAACGTCGTGATCTTCGACGAAACGTCGCCGCTGGAGGAGCGCCGCGCCCGGCTGTTTGCCGAGAATCCCCAGCGCGATCAGATAGACATGTCGCGCCCTGAGTCGATCTTCATTTTCCGGGAGTCGTATTGTGGAGAGCGATTGCCGGAGGGCATGCGCGATATCGTGTTGTTCTGCCTGCGGTCGCCGGACAAGGGCAGAACGTGGGAGCGCACGGGCACCATTATCGAGCCGCCCCCGGGGCGAGAGAATCCGATTCTGATGGGTCACCCGCCAGTGCGCATGCCCGACGGCAGTTTCCTGGCGGCGATAACCATTGATAATCCGACGGCGGTGACGGTTTACGGCTCCGACGATGACGGGTTGAGCTGGGAATACCTCGCCGAGGTCGTCCGAGACACCACAGGGCAAGGGCGCACCACGTATGGGACCCTGATCCAGCTGCCTGATGGGGAGATCCAGTGCTATTGGCTCGGCATCGACAGCATGCACAACGCCATGTGCATGAGCTATTCGCACGACGGCGGCTACAGCTGGAGCGGGGGCAAGCCGATCGTGCGCTGGGGTCACTCACCATGGGGGCACGCCAGCGGCCCAAAGCCCGACAGCCACGTGCCGATGAAGCACTATCGCTCGCCCTGGCCCGTGCTGATGCGCGACGGTAGGATCGTCGTTCTGTTCGGGCGGCGCAGGCCGCCGTCCGGCATCGGGTGCCTGGTCAGCGAGGACAACGGGCGCACGTGGGGCCCGGAATGTGTGATCCGATCTGACGGGTCCAGTCCCGACCTCGGCTATCCGGTCGCCGTGGAGCTGGATGACGGTCGCCTGTTCACTGCGTACTACATTACGCAGGAGGATGGCAACAAGTTCGGCGGCACGCGCTTCATCGCCGGCAGCTTCTTCAAGGTAATATAGGAGGTACCTGCTAAGATGGCCGAAGAGAAGGTGAGGCTCGGCGTCGTCGGTGTCGGTGGAATGGGAGCCGGACACTGCGAGTGCGCTGAGAAAGTGGACGAGGTCGAGCTGGGGGCCGTTGTGGACATGGACTCTGCCCGCGCAAAGGAAACCGGCGAGAAATATGGCGTGCCCTACTTCGAGCGTCACGAGGACCTGTTGAAGGCGAATCTGGTGGACGCCGTCAGCATCGCGACGCCGCACTACCACCATCCCCCCATTGCAATTGACGCCTTCGAGGCCGGCCTGCACGTGTTGAGCGAGAAGCCGATCAGCGTGCGCATCGGCATGGCCGAGAAAATGGTTGAGGCCGCGGAAAAGTCGGGCAAGCTCTTCAGCATTATGTTCCAGCAGCGGACCATGCCGGCGGTCCGCAAGGCGCGGGAGATGGTGGAGTCCGGCGCGCTGGGCGAGGTGAAGCGGACCCTGCTGATCAGTCCTAACTTCCGCTCCCAGGCCTACTTCGATTCCGGCGGCTGGCGCGCCACGTGGGCCGGGGAAGGCGGCGGCGTTCTGATGAACCAGGCTCCCCACACCATGGACCTGTTCGTGCTCCTCGGGGGCATGCCCACCAGGGTGACCGGCCGCTGCCAAACGCTCTTGCACGAGATCGAGGTCGAGGACCACGCAGAGGCCGTTCTGGAATACGCAAACGGGGGTGTGGGCTATTTCTACGCCTCCACCTGTGAGCCGGGTCCGGGACAGCTTATCCAGGTCTTCGGCGACAGGGGCAAACTGCAACTGCTCGACGGTCAGCTCTCCGTCTGCACCTATGAGCCGTCCGTAAGCGAGTTCAGTGCCATCAGTACCGCCATGTGGAGCGAGCCGGAGCGCACGGAGATGGAACTGAAGCTGCCCGAAGTTGATTCGGGCCACCACGTGATCCTTCGCAACTTCGCGCGCGCCATCCTCTACGGCGAGGAGCTGCTCGCCCCCGGCGAGGCGGGCCTGAAGTCGCTGGAGCTCGCAAACGCCATCATGCTGTCCTCTTCGAAAGGGGCGCCGGTGGAAATCCCGATCGACCGCGAGGAATTCGACCGGATGATGGCGGGGCTCTGCGCGAGCTCCTCCTACCAGGCAAGCCAGCTCACTGAGA
>JAUWZH010000200.1 GCA_030615435.1 Candidatus Brocadiaceae bacterium
AGGCTTGCTTCATCCGAGAGAAGGGTGGCCTTGTGGCCACCGAGCGAAGGATTGCGCGGGAATCTGACGTTGCCGGTTGTGGCCGGGCCCTCCCCGTAATGCTGTTACAGACCTTTTTCCACAAAAAAGGACGCAATAAGCAACGCATGCGTCAAGTTGCTGCGGCCCCGCGTACGAAGTAGCACAGCGGGTCCTTGCAACCGGTCGGGCAAAGCCCCCGCCCTCTTGTCGCCTGCTTGCTTCTTGCGCAGTAGGCTGCGCGCGGCCTCTGTAGTGCTGGAGGCTTCTTTTAGACGGGGGGTTTTCCCGGCCACAACCGGCGTTCTGCGCCGCGCTTGCCTGCTGCAGGCCACAGGACGGAATCTCAGCCGCGCGGCCGTCGTCCAATTAGACAACCTCCGGCGGTTGGGATAGAATCCGCGCACCGCTCTGCTCCTGTGGCAGGCAAGGGAAACAATGCCACAACTGAAGGCCTTGCAGTTCGGCGAGCACCTGAAAGAGGGCCGCCTGAAGCCCGTCTACGGCTTCGTCGGCGACGATGAGGCGCTGGTCTCGGAGTGCGTCTCGCGGATCAGGCAGGCCGCCGAGCGTCCTGACCTTCCGGGCAGCATTACCCGGGACCTGGACGGGATCCCTGAGCCCCGGGACGTATTCGACGAGCTTCGCACCCAGCCCTTTATGGGCATGGAGGGGGTCCGGCTGGTCATCGTACGAGAGGGGGACGAGTTCCTTTCCGCCCATGGCGATTCGCTCCGCCAGTATCTCAACGCGCCGTCATCCGCGGGGGTGCTGGTGCTGTGCTGCGGGAAGTTGGACGGACGCACCGGCGTCGCGAAGGCGATTGAACGCACCGGCCTAATCGTGGACTGCAGCCGCATGAGGTGGCAGGACGCGAGACACTGGCTGGATGGCGAAGCGCGAAAAACGGGCAAGACCCTCACCCCCCGCGCCGTCTCCGCGCTGGTGGAGGCGGTCGGGCCGAACCTCAGCGCCTTGAGACTCGAACTGGAAAAGCTGGTGCTCTATGTGGGGGATGAGCCGACCATTGCCGAACGCGACGTCGAAGAGGTGACCTGCACGAGCCGGCCGCGATCCATCTTCGAGCTCAGCGACGCTATCGCCCGGTCGGACGCGGCGGAGGCCCTGCGGCTCGGTGAGGGCCTGCTCTTGCGGGGCGAACGCCCGGAGGGGATAGTCGGCTTTCTGGGCCGTCGCACGCGCACGCTCTGGCAGGTGAAGAGAATGCTGGAGGGGGGCGCAGGGCCGAAGGAAATCGCCCGGGAACTCGGCATGAAGGACTATGCGGCAGAGAAATCCGTCCAGGCGGCGCGCAGACTCGGTGAGGAACGGTCCGCCCGCCTGATCGAACTCCTGGCACAGGCCGACGTGGAACTCAAGACGACGTCCCTACAGTCCAGGGACAGTGGGGTCTGGCTCAGCAGCTTCTTGAGCAGGTTGTGCCAGTAGGGCAGGGGATTGCTGCCGGAGGGTTCACATCTCGGCCTGCAAGGCGTAAGCTTCGAAGATGTGCATTTCCTCGGGCTCTTCGAGCATGTGCAAGGCGTCCTCGTCCTCGTCGAAAAAGCCGTTGAGGATGCTCTCGCGGGGCTTGAGGATCAGTTTCCTGTGGCGCGCCTTGATGAGCGTGAGGCGGTCCTGGAGCATTCTCATCTTCTTGCCTGCCCGATTCTTGGTGCTGCGTTGTCTTTTGGAATCCATGGGGGTGTTTTCCTGTTTGTGGTTTTTCCTGCGTCGCTTTCCCCCCCCCGAGCGGCAGACAAAAAGAGCCAGAGCACGTGACACAACTCGGGAGAAGAACCTGAATCGCGGGGTCAGTGATGCGGAAGTGTACGAAAGCGCGAAGCAGTCGCCATTGCGACACAAGGTCTCGAGAGAGGGCTATATTTGCTCAATAAATTCTTTCGGGATCGTGAAGGTACACAATCTCCCCCTCTTGCTGCATATAGTTTAGCAGAACACCTCAACCGTGTCAAGCCTTTTTTTTGAATATACACGGCCCCGTCCCTCGACGGGACTCGGCCAGGCCCCCTGCGCGCGCGCCGGGGCCAGGGCGGCCCGGCCCACGGTTCAGAACCCGCGCAGGAACATGAGACACTGCACCGCCGGGTGCGGGTTGCTCTCCATGAGCATCCACGGCTCCTGCGCGCCGATGAGGGCGTAGGCCACCGAAATCAGCCCCAGCGCGTAGAACGCCCTGCGGAAAGCCGACGAGACGCGCCAGCGCGCATAGCTCTTCGCCGCGTAGAAGGCGAGCAGCGGCATGAACCCGATGTACCACCGCATTCCGAAACAGGACCCGCCGAAGCTCGTGCCGGCCACGAAGCTGTAGTAGACCAGCAGGAAAACCACGCCGAACAGGACGGTCAGCGCTGCGTAGCCGGGGCCGGCCGCCTCCCGTGTCGCCCTGTGTCCCATGCGGGCGGCCTTCTTGATTTCCTCGGCCATCCCCGCGGCCCCCACCAGCAATATGGGGCTGAGGAGGAAGAGTCCGCGCGCGCTGAACAGCGTCAGCAGCCAGTACTTGTAGCGCGGTATCGCCCAGACGTCCGGCTCCAGCGGAGCGTGCCAGTAGCTGCCCGCGTAACCCTTCATTCCTCCGATCATCTGCACGGGAAGGATGGAGCCGAACGTGCTGTACTGCACCACGCAGTGGGCTGCGAGGGGCGGCAGGCTTGCGAGCGCGAACGCCGCCAGGGCGCGCAGCGACCGCATGTAGAACACGACGTACAGGCCGAAAGCCATCGAGAAGGCGAACCCGTGTCCTATGTCCACCACGGTCGCCAGCCCCATCAGGAACCCGGCCGCTGCCATGCGCCTTGCGGACACCCTGCGCTGCGCTTCGGCCATGCCGAGCAGGAAGAAAGAGGTCAGCACCAGGGCCGCCGTGAAGGTGTGGTGGTTCATCGTGAGCGAATAGGACAGAAACAGCGTTCCGCCGAGCGTCAGGACGGTGACCAGGTCGGCCTCGCTCCCGCTGAGGAGCCGTCCCACTTTTCGCCGGAACACGTAGAAGGCCCACGCGCTCGTGCCGCCGATCACCAACCACGTCAGCAGGAAAGCAGGTTTGGCCGCTCGGGAGAGCGGATAGAACGCGAACTCCGCCCCCAGCAGTTGGAACGGCTTGAGCGCCCCGGCGAGGATGAGCGTGAAGAGAGGCGGCTTGGACGAGTAGAAGTGGCCGTCCAGCGGGTTGCGGACCATGTCGTTGAGTAAGAAGTACTCGCGGCCGCCACGATGCACCTTCTTCTGCGCCCAGGGCGAATCGTCAATGTGCAGCACGCCGCGATTCACCAGGCTGTCCACGGCGACGAAGCGGGACAGGTCGTTCTGGCCCAGAATGCCCCGGTGGGTGAAGATGAACAGGAACAGCAGCACGATTGTGCCGAACCGCACCGCGCGCCTGCGTTCCTCACCTCGCTCCTGCGCGTCAGTGAGCATCTCGTTCACGCTCGACCTCCTCCGGTCTTGGGAAGGTTCCCCGGGCGTCGGCCCACGGCGTAGAGGCATCCTCCCAGCGCCGAGTGAACCCACACCGCGAGTCGCAGCATCAGCGCCGTCGCTCCTGCCCGGGCCGGCTCCAGACCCAGGCCCGTCAGGCAGTAGGTGAGGACCCCCTCCCTCACGCCCAGCCCGCCTATCGAGACCGGAATCATGTCCGAAACAGCCCGCATGGGGATGATGCCTACTGCTTCGAGCGGCCTTACCACGCCGCCCATGGCGCGCGCCATCAGGATGAGGTTGACGGCGATCAGCCCGTAGAACACCGCCGACATGACCAGCGCCAGCGCCAGGGTGCCCGGGCTGTTGCGGAACACGTAGAAGCTCTCTACCACGCGGTAGAGCGCGCCGAGCACCTTGTGCTGCCGATGCGCCTGCAGGGCGGATTTCAGCCTGGCCCTCCACAGCAGGTAGAGCACCACGGGCAGCAGGAGACCCCCCACCCCGAACGCTGCCAGCGGCCAGCGCAGGGTCTGGAGCTTCAGCCGGTCGAACAGGCCGCCCCATCCTATCGAGATGGCTGCCGCCGCAGCCAGTACCACCGCCAATCCGGTGCCGCGCTCCACCACGACCGAAGCCGTCGCGTGTCGGAGCGGGATTCCCGCCCGGTGCATTTCGTTGATCTTCATCACGTCCCCGCCGACGCTGGTGGGCAGGAAGTTGTTGAAAAACGCCCCCACGTAGTATGCCCGCAGCAGGGAGAGCAGGGAGGCCTCCGGATGTGCCGTTCGCACCAGCAACCAGAGCTTCAGCGAACAGAGGAGCATCCCGGCGAAAGCCACGAGGAGGACGGCGCCGAGGAGCCGGAGGTCCGCCCGACGCAACTGGGCGGCAATGCGATGCAGCGGCACGACTCGAAACAGCACGATCAGCAGTCCCACAGCCACCGCCGAACGCACCCAGGGCAGGAGCCGTTTCAGGGTCCTTCTGACGCTATCCTCTACCTGGTCGCCCACAGCGCCTCTCTCACGCTTGCAGCTACAGCGGCTTTCGCGCGACGGCAAAAAGCATTCTGCCCACGCCGACGCCCACGAACAAATCGTCCACAAAAAACAGCCGGTACAATGCTTTCTGCGACTGGCGCACCAGCCCGCTCTTTTTCTTCCACGTAGTCTCCGGCTTCACCCTGTTGAGCAGGTGCTTGTAATAGAGGTTGTAGAGCACCGAACCCCAGGTGAAAACGCGCTCCAGCGTCAGGCCCTTCGCCGTGAGGGCGTCGCACAACTGTGCTTTTTCGAAACGCCTGAGGTGGTGGACTGCTTCATCGTGGAGGCCCCAGTGTCGCATCGAGTGCGGCACGCTGACGATCAGGGCGCCCCCTGGCTTCAGGGCCTCGGCCATGTGCCCGATCGCCGCGACCCAATCCCGCACGTGCTCCAGCACGTCGCAGCAGGTGACGATGTCGAACGGTTCTTTCTCGGGCAGCGGACCGGCCTGGACGTCGGAGACGAAGAACCGGGCATCGGGCATGGCGCTGCGCGCCAGGGACACCGCCGTCTCAGAAACGTCGCTCCCGGCGAGCCTTCCCACGTCCCGGAAGCGCCGACGAATCTCGCGCAGCAGCGTGCCGTTGCCGCACCCCACGTCCAGAACACTTGCGCGGGGGCGATAGACCCTGCTGAAAGCCGCCAGCAGGAGCCTGC
>JAUWZH010000136.1 GCA_030615435.1 Candidatus Brocadiaceae bacterium
AAGCCCGCGATCTCTGGATGAGAGTGAACGAACCTGTTGCTCGTAAGCGGAGTGCACGCGATCTCAGCGTCTCCGCCTCTGGAGGCCGTCAGCGTAATCCGAACGCCGGGATCATCCTGGTCGCTCGGATCCTTGCAGGCCGTTATCCAGAAGCTTCCCCTCTCGCTCTCCGGGGCGATCCGGACGACGCACCTGATCTCTACGTTTGCACCGTACACAGTCCTGCTCGTAAGGTTCATGCCCTGTGGGCCATGGCACACGAGCGCGTCGCGCTTGAGCTGCGCATCGCGCTCGACGTGATACGGCGCCTCATCCCACTGATACTGGCTCCAGGCGGTGTCCGCTCCGGGGCCGAGAACGCGCTCAAGGCTCACCCCAGGCGCCCTCTCCGCCTCGCTCCACCACGAAGCCGTCTCAGCCTCACCCAGGCCGCAGCAGACGGCCACTCCGAACACAAGCAATCCAACCACTGCAGAATTGAGAGCCCTCATGTTGCGTTCTCCCCTCTCTGTCTCAGAGTCTCTCTTAGGGTAGGACAAATCGTCTCCGAAGACTCAGTCTCTACTTGTCACCTGCAGATTCGCCATTCTGCTGGTCCAGCCTGCTCCGCAGCTTATCGAGGAATCCCGACACCATCGGGGTACGCGTGGTAGTTGACCGGTGTCGGCCAGTAGGATGCGGTGTATTCCCTACTGAGATGCTCTATGTACTGGGATTTCCCATTTGACCTTGTGAGGACCTGACTTACCATCTCCCCGCGACATTATACCACCACGCTCGGCTCTTTCAAACGCGAATTCACGCTAAGATCCGCCAAAAGCACTGCTGAAAAGCCTGCACGCGCCGGAAATGTGCTGCTACTGTCCGGTCCAGCTACTCGTTGTCCCGCCTCAGGAGATACTCAGACTGCCTGGTGGCTTGTCAAGCGCATTTTTTGCTCCCCGAGCCCACACCGTCGGGTCGGAAAAACCCGGGGACAGGTCACCGTCGTCCAGTTATGATCAACCGTGGCGACCCCGTGCTCCACGCTGGAGGATTACGTCCCCCCGAGCGCCCCAACAGGCCCACAACGCAAATGACTCCTTCCCCGCAACGTTGACACGCGCCAGCTCACAGGCCACAATACCGCTGGGGACCGAGAGTGATCTGTAGAAAGCTTGTGTCTGCATAGTTAGAGGATCATGAGGTTATGGGTCAGCACGCGCAGGTAAGACTCGTGGGTTCGCGACTGATCGCTGCGGCTGCGAAGACAGGGGCCAAGCCGACGCTTGAAGCGGGAGATGACGCTTTCTACCTGCCAGCGCTGCCCGAATTCCTCTTGCGGAAACTCTTGCTTCATCTGGCGCCGATAGGGCGTTCGTGGAACTGCCTCGGGACTGCCCCGATCATTGATGGGGATGACGGTCTTTGCGAGGCCAAGCTCTTCTCGACAAAGGCGGTGGTGCCTCTCGCAGTCATATGCGGCGTCGGCGTAGAGGGCGTGGATCTGGATGTGCTGGGCCGCCTGCCGCACCACTGGCGGAAGGTCAGGCGAATCGTTGCTCGGACCGGCGCGCACCCCAGCCCCCGCAATCAGGTGGGTGGGGTTGTGGCAAAGGATCGTCAGCTTTGGGTAGCGGCGATAGCGCTTCATCCGGCCGCTGCGCTTGAGGAAATGCCGACTGATGTAGCTGCTCTCAAGCCCTGTGGCGTCCAAGGAAGCAGCCCCCTGAAGGCTCAGGCCGAGCTCGCGCGGCCGCGTCACGGCGGAGATACTCGATGCATCTGACGGGACGCCGATCCCCGGATTCTCAAAGGACGAGAGCGTACCCGCCGTTATTGACAGCATTGACGAGCCGCTCAGATGGAAGGACAAGGCGGATGTTTCCGAACTGCTCGGCAAGACCGTGCGCATCCGCTTCTGGCTGCTCACGGCGCAGTTGTATGCGTTCTGGTTTGCCGACTGATCCCGTGCACACTACACACGCCCGTTTGACTCAAACACACGTACTAGGAGCAAAGACATGCCGAAGAAAAGTGTGCTGGATTTGTACAAGATGAAAGAGTCGGGTGAGAAGGCTTGCTGGATTACGGCTTACGACGCGCCCACCGCTTCACTTGCGGAGCAGGCAGGAATTGACATGCTCCTGGTTGGCGATTCTGTGGGCATGTGTGTTTACGGATACAGCGGCACTAACGAGATGACAATGCCAATAATGCTCGCCCACACGGCGGGTGTCCGCAGGGGGGCTCCCAAGACGTTCGTGATTGGTGACATGCCGTTCTTGAGTTACCAAATCAGTCCCGAAGAGGCTGTCCGCAATGCCGGGGCTTTCATCCAGCAGGGCGGTGCCGACGCGATAAAACTGGAAGGCGGCAGGCGCGTCACCAGGCAGATCCGAGCCATATCTGAGGCGGGGGTCGTGGTGTTCGGCCACATAGGACTCACGCCTCAAAGTTCCGGTCAGCTTGGTGGTTTCAAAGCACAAGGACTGACCGCTGATTCTGCCAAGGAAATGATCGCCGATGCTGAAGCAGTGCAAGAATCAGGTGCTATGTTCCTGCTGGTGGAAGCCGTAGCGCCGGAGGTCACCAGGATCATACGGGAGCGCCTTTCGATTCCCGTGTATGGCATTGGCGCCGGAACGCACACGGACGGGGAGCTGTTGATCGTCTCGGACGTTTTGGGGCTTTTTGATGCCTTCAAGGCCAAGTTCGTGAAACGCTATGCTGATTTGGCCGGGACCATGAGGGAGGCGTTTGCGGCGTACCGTGAAGAGGTCAAGAACTCCACATTCCCCGGCCCTGAGCACGTCTATAACATGAAGCCGGACGAGGCGGAGAAACTCCACGCAGAATTGGCTGAGTAGGAGCTCGCCTCCCGTCTGGGAATGAGTTTATGTCTCATGTTGGGATCTGGCGTCCTTCCTGGCAGAAGGAGGACGATTGAGAAGGGGCAGAAAATGCTGCACCCCGGGGCAAAATGCCTCCTTGCTCGCGACGTTGACACGCGCCAGCTCACAGGCCACAATATGGCGAAGGACCGAGAGCACAGACATGCAGAAAGGAGCGTGGGATGAATCAGCAGGAGCTGTCGAGCTGGATCGTGCAGTTTCCGATCTCATTGGCGGTTGAAGGGCCGGACTGTTACAGGCGCATGGCGCAGTGCGGCATCGAGAGCGTGATCTTGTGCTGCACGATTTACTCCCCATATCGCCTGGTGCTGCCGCGCTATCCCAGCAAGGGAATCTACAGCATGGAGGAAGGCAGGTATTACTACAATGCGGATCCGGCGCGCTACGAGGACCTGCCGGTGAGCCCCGTGCCGTCGGAGGATTTCGGCGGGCGCGACCTGGTCGAAGAGATGTCGCGCGAGGCCGCGAAGGCCGGCCTCAAGAGCGCCGCCTGGATAAGCATGTTCGCCAACGGCCGCATCGCCAAGCAGCACCCACAATGGGCGGTGCACAACCTCTACGATTCGGCTGACCGGATGTTCCTGTGCTTCAACAACCCTCAGGTGCGCGAGTATTCGCTGCGGGTCTGCGAGGAAGTCGCCGGGCGCTACCCACTCGACGAGATAATGCTCGACAAGATCCCACAGACCTGCCTGGAGCTCGACGCGTCTGCCGGGCGGATAGACCCGGTGCTGCGCGTGGTCGGCTCGTTCTGTTTCTGCCCGCACTGTGTGGCCGCGGCGAAGTCCGCCGGCATAGACCTGGAGTCGTGCAGGGAGCAGGCCCGCCTCCTCGCCGCGCAGTCCCTTGCGATCCCGGCCCACGTGGTCAACGCCCTGGAGGACGACCTTCGGGGCGACACCGAGGCCCCGCTGCTCCTGGTGGACCACCCGTGGATCGTGGAAGTGCTGCGCTGGCGCATGGCGTGTGTGCGGGATTTCCTGCGAGAGGTGCGCGAGCGCATTGACGTGCCTCGCAAGGGCGTGAGGATGTCAATCTGCTTCGTGCCCCCGGTGAAGAGCGGACACGACGCCTCCAGCCCCCGCTCGTGGCTGGCCGCTCAGAGCTATGCAGCTTACAAAGACGCCGCGGCCGACATGATCCATGCCGTCGTGCACTGTGACAAGAATGTGGTGGAGTACGACACCCGCCGCGCGGTGGATGCCGTGGCCGGGGGCACAACGAAGATCACCACACACCTTCGCGCTTACGGGAGGACCGCCCCGGACGAACTGCCCGGCCTGGTCGAGGCGGTGCGCCGCGGCGGGGCGGCGGGCGTGGGTTACTTCTGCTACGACTACATGAGCGAGGAGATGCTTGAGGCGGTGGAGCGAATACAGCGGGGCCGCTGAGAACGGAGGGATGCGATGCAGGCCGGTTTCGCCGCCGTCTCCATTACGCCTCAGGTCGGGGCGATGCTCGATGGGTTCATCGCCCGTCTGAAGCCGAGCGCCGGGGTTGATCTGCCTCTGATGGCGCGGGCGCTGTGGCTGGAGAACGGCGGCATCCGCGCCCTCATCGTCGGGCTCGACCTGCTCGCTCTCAGTCCCCGCACAGCGGAGCAGTTGAGCGAAGCGCTCGCGGGCGACCTGGGCCTGCCCGCCGAGCAGGTGATCCTTGCCTGCACGCACACCCACTCCGGGCCGATGTCGGTGCGCCTGCGCGGCCTCGGTGAGGCGGACGAGGACTACCTGAGGCAACTCGAGCAGAAGGTGCGCCGCGCGGCCGCCGAGGCGGAGTCCTCCAAACGGCAGATCAGCCTTGCCTGGGGGATGGCCCCTGTCTCAATCGGCGTCAACCGCCGACAGGCCGTCCCGGGGGGCGGTGTGGTCCTCGGCGAGAATCCAGACGGTCCGACCGACAGGATCGTGCGGGTGGCGCGCTTCTCAAGCCCGGGCAGCTCGGTGCTGCTTTTCGTCCATGCCGCCCACCCCTACTGCCTGAGGGGCGACACCAGTCTGATCAGTCCGGACTTCTTTGGCCATGCCGCCCGACACCTGGAGGAACGGGGTCACGCCGTCCTGTATCTGAACGGATGTGCCGGGGACATCGCCGCGAGGCGGGTCGGAGGTCCGGAGGCAGCGTGCCGGGAGGGCATCCGACTCGCCGAGGCCGTGCTGAGCGCGTGCGACGGGGCCAGCAGTGACGATCCTGTCGAGCTGCGCGTAAGGTCCCGGCATGTGGCAATTCCCTACGACGAGATTCCCGAACTCGGGGAACTCGAGCGCCGGCTCGATGAGGCCGATCGCACCGTGCGCGACGAGGAGCGTGAAGATCCGCAGGTCAGGCGGCGGTTGCGCGAGGCCGGGCAGCAATGGCTCTCGGAGCTGCGCGAGGCGCTTGCTCAGGGGGGCCTGCCACCCGTTGAGGGGCGCGTCTCGGTCGCGCGCCTCGGCAGAGGTGCCCTGGTCGCGCTGCCGGGCGAGAACTTCTTCGCCACCGGAGAGCGCATCGCCGACAGACTCCGGACGGAGCCGGTCTGCGTCGCGGCCTACGCACATGGCTACATCGGCTACGTGCCGACGCCCGACGCTTACTCGGAGGGAGGTTACGAGGTGGAAGATGCACACCGATACGTCGGCTGGTGGCGCCTGAGCCCGCGCGCGCCTGCCATCCTGGAAAACTGTGTCGTGCGTCTCTGGGAAGAACTGGGAGGTCAACTGCAATGAGCCGACTCGCACTGCTGGGCGGTCCGAAGGCGGTCCGGCGGCCGCTGCCCAAGTGGCCGGTATGGGATGAGGATGACAAGGCTGCCCTGCTCGGCGTCCTGGAGGGCGGCAAGTGGTGGATGTATGCCTACGGCGAGGCCGAGCTGGGCAGCGACTCAGCCGCACGGGCCGAGCGCAGCCAGGTGGAGCAATTCGAGGAGGAGTTCGCCGCCTTCCACCGCGTCAAGCGTGCCATCGCGGTCACCAGCGGCTCCATGGCGCTGGAGATCTGCATGAGGGCGATTGACCTGGGGCCCGGCGATGAGGTGATAACCACGCCCTACACGTTCTTCGCGACCTCTTCGTGCATCTTCAATGCCGGCGCGCTGCCCGTCTACGTGGACGTAGACCCCAAGAGCTACAACCTCGATGCGACGAAGATCGAGGAGGCGATCACCGGGCGAACGAAGGCGATCCTGCCGGTTCACTTTTCCGGCGAGTTGTGCGACATCGAGGCGATCACCGACATTGCCTCCCGGCACGACCTGAAGGTCATTGAGGACGCGGCGCAGTCGCACGGGGTCTGTCTGGAAGGGGATCGCTACGCGGGTTCGTTCGGCGAGGCCGGGATCTTCAGCTTCCAGGCCTCCAAGTGCCTGACCTGCGGCGAGGGCGGCCTGATCCTGACGAACTCCGATGAATTCGCCGAACGCGCCTGGAGCCTGCGGCATTGCGGCCGCACGAGGGACGGACTGTGGTACGAACATCACAGGCTGGGCTGGAACGGCCGCATGACCGAGTTCTGCGGGGCGCTGCTGCGGACGCAGCTTCGCAAGCTCCCCGAGCAGAACGCCCGCCGCATGGCCAACGTCAAGTATTTCTGCGAAAGGCTCGCGGAGATGGACGGCCTTCTGCCGATTGAGCTCCACCCCCGGGGCGTTCGGCGCAGCCACTACCTGGTGATGCTCAGGTACCAGCCGGAGGCCTGGGGTGGGCTGTCCAGAGATCGCTTCGTCGAGGCGCTGAACGCCGAGGGAGTGCCCGCCTCGGCAGGCTACTCTTTCCTGAACTTCGAGAATCCCGTTTTCAGGACTATCGCCCCGAACTCGCCAATAGACTACGGGGCCTGCGCCGAGCGGTGCCCGAACGCCGTGCGGGCCTGCCGCCGGGAAGCCGTCTGGCTGGTGCACCAACTCTTCCTCGGCGAGCGCAGCGACGTGGACATGATCCTGGATGCAATCGCGAAGGTGAAGGAGCACTGCCGGGAATTGCTCTGAGCGGCGGCGACCTCCCAGCCGTGGCGGATGGGCCAGAGTTTGGAACGGGGCGCCGCGACCCAACATCCACGCGGGAGG
>JAUWZH010000237.1 GCA_030615435.1 Candidatus Brocadiaceae bacterium
GCTCCGGAGGGTTTCCAGATGGCCGTCACGAAGGGCAGCCGTGTAAGGCTTACCAAGCATGAAAAAGAAAACGGCATGTGCCCTTCTGTTTCGTATCTGCTCCGTTCGGTTGCGAAGGTTTACGGGGCAAGTGCCATCGGCGTGTTGCTGAGCGGTATGGGAAAGGACGGCGCCGACGCGCTGAAAGCCATGAGGGATCGCGGCGCGCCTACTATCGTCCAAGACCGGGAAAGCTCTGTCGTATACGGCATGCCGCGAGAAGCGATCGAACTCGACGCGGCGAAGTACATACTGTCGCCGCAGGAAATCGTGGCGATGCTCAGGCACTTGGTGCCGTGAAACAGGGCACAAAAGGCCGCAACCGAGACAGAGGCAGGAGGTTGAACATCCGATCGGTTTGGTACCCCATGATGATGGCATCAGTGCAGTGGAGCCTCGCTTGGCCAATGAGGTGAAATATGACAGATGAAGCAACACACATCCTGGTCGTCGAGGACAGTTCCACTCAAGCGGAACAGTTGAAGTGGATTCTCGAAGATGCGGGCTACCGCGTGTCAGTCGCTCTAACTGGCGAGCAGGCTATCGCTGCCATGGAACAGCAGAAGCCGACCATCGTCGTCAGCGACATTGTCATGCCGGGAATGGATGGCTATGAGCTTTGCCGGCACATCAAGGAGAATGATAATCTCAAAGACCTGCCGGTCATCCTTCTCACGGTGCTTTCCGACCTTAAAGACGTCGTTAGAGGACTGGAATCCGGTGCAGATAACCTTCTTGTGAAGCCCTGTGAAGCGCCACTCCTGCTATCGTGCATCAGGCGGATTGTGGAGACAAGAGATATCGGGCGGCGTGGCGGCGTGGCAGAGATATTGGTCGTCGAGGACAGCCCCACGCAGGCTGAACAGCTCAGATACATGTTGGCAGGGCACGGCTACAAGGTCACTGTGGCTGCTGACGGCAAAGAAGCGCTCGACGCCATCCGCAAGCACCGGCCGGCTGTGGTCCTCAGCGATATCGTCATGCCCGAGATGGACGGGCTTGCGCTGTGTGAGGCGATAAAGGCCGATCCCCAGCTGCAGAGTATTCCGGTGATCCTGGTCACGCAGTTGTTTGAGCCGGAGGACGTTCGTCGCGGGATCGAAATCGGCGCGGACGACTACATCACAAAGCCGTACAATGAGAAGCATGTTGTTTCCCAACTTGAGCGCCTTCTTGCAAGGGTCGCTCACCCAGGAGGCGCGCTTAACTCAAGAGGCCTGGAGGTGATTCTGGAAGGGGAAGCGATCTTCGTTCGGCCTGAGCCCAGCCAGATTCTTCAGTTCCTTCTGTCAACGTATGAGAACGCGGCATCCCAGTACCGCGCGCTACAGAAGGCTGAATCTGAGTTGAGACTGCACCGCGACCAGCTCGAGGAATTGGTGGCAGAGCGCACGGGCGAGCTCAAAGCGGCCAATGAGATTCTCCAGCAAGAGATGATCCAGCGCAAGCAAGTGGAGAAGGAAATACGCAAGCTCAATGAAGAGCTTGAGCAGCGAGTGCTTGAACGCACGGCAGAGCTGGCAACCGCCAACAAGGAACTCGAGGCATTCTCCTATTCGGTCTCCCACGACCTGCGTGCGCCGCTCAGGAGCATGAGCGGATTCAGCCAGGTACTCCTGGAAGACCATGCCGACAAGTTCGATGCAACAGGCAAAGACTATCTCCAGCGTGTGCAGGCGGCAGGCCAACACATGGGAGAACTCATTGACGACCTGCTGGAACTCTCCCGCGTCACGCGGAGGGAAATGAAACGTGAGACGGTTGATCTGAGCCAATTAGCGAGGGCGATCACGGCTGGGCTCCAGAAAACTGGGCCCGAACGTCAGGTAGAGTTCACTATCCAGGAAGGAGTGGTCGCCGAAGGTGACGCTCACCTGCTGCGTATAGTGCTGCAGAACCTGCTGGGCAACGCGTGGAAGTTCACGGGCAAGAATTCGGGCGCAAGGATAGAGTTCGTGGCGGCGGCGAATGCGGATTGCGGAATGCGGAATGCGGATTTGGGCGAGGACGACGTGGTTTATCTTGTGCGTGACGATGGTGTGGGGTTCGACATGGCTTACGCCGACAAGCTCTTCGGCGCATTCCAACGCTTGCACTCGACTCAAGAGTTCCCCGGCACCGGCATTGGACTTGCCACAGTGCAGCGCATCGTTCACCGCCATGGCGGCCGCGTCTGGGCCGAAGGAAAGGTCGGGGAGGGAGCCGCTTTCTACTTCACGTTGTCTTGATTGCGGAAGGCGGAACATGACGAACGCGGAACTCGGAACGCGGAACTCGGAACGGGGAAGAAGGACACAATATGGGCCGAGATGAACTGAGAACGAGAACCAAGGCATTTGCATTGCGTGTGATCAAGCTGGCCAACGCATTGCCCGGGAATGCTGTCGGGCGGGTAATCGAAGGCCAACTCCTGCGGTCTGAAACACGCGTTGGTGCGAACTATTGAGCTGGTAAGCGGGCCAAGTCGAAGGCCGATTTCATCAACAAGATGGGGACAGTCGAGGAAGAGGCGGACGAGTGCATGTAATGGATGGAATTGATTGTGGAAGCAGGTCTGATGAGTCAGAAGCGAACTACCGATCTCTACGGCGAGGCGGACGAGATTCTGGCCATGGTGGTTTCGGCGATCAAAACGGCGAGGAAACACAAATGAGCAGCGGCTCTGAAACTCTGCGTCCCGAGTTCTGCGTTCTGATGCTTCCGCGTTCCGACATCCGCATTCCGAGTTCGAAAGGGGGAAATGATGACTGACCGAACCATCCTGTTGGTAGAGGACAACCCGGACGACATCAAGCTGACCCGACTCGCTTTCAGGCAAGCCAGCCTAGCAAACGAGATGAAGGTTGTATGTGATGGGGCGGAGGCGCTGGATTATCTCTTTGCCACGGGCGAATATGCTGGTCGTGACACCAGTGACTTGCCGGCGGTGATCTTGCTCGATCTGAAGCTGCCGAAAGTGGGCGGGCTGGAGGTGCTGCAACGCATCCGGGCCGACAAGCGGACAAAGCTTCTCCCTGTCATTATTCTCACTTCGTCCAAAGAGGAGCGAGACCTGATTAGCAGCTATGAGTTTGGGGCCAACAGTTACGTTCGCAAGCCTGTGCAGTTCCATGAATTTGCCAATGCAGTGCGGCAATTGGGGCTCTATTGGTTGTTGTTGAACGAACTTCCGCCAAGTGGAAGGTGAACTTCGGATGGGCAAGACCCTTCGCGTGTTGCTCGTTGAAGATTCGGAAGACGACGCCCTATTGATGGTGAAAGAGCTTGAGCATGGCGGCTATGCATTGGCCTTTGAAAGGGTTGAAACCGCCGAGGCGATGGCTGACGCGCTCGAGAAGCAGACGTGGGATCTCGTGATCGCGGATTACTCCTTGCCGCAGTTCAGCGCGCCTGCCGCGTTGGAGGTCCTTCAGAGAGTGGGCCTGGACTTGCCGTTCATTGTCGTATCAGGCACTATCGGCGAAGACGTCGCGGTGGGGTGTATGAAAGCGGGTGCGCATGATTTCTTTCTGAAAGGCAATTTGACGCGACTGCCAGTTGCCATCGAACGGGAGTTGCGGGAGGCGGAGGGCCGGCGCGAGCGCAAGCGGACGGAGGACGTGCTCAAAGCAAGTGAGGAGGGATACAGGCTTCTAATGGGCTCCATCACCGATGGTGTCCAACTCCAGGATCCCGAATTGCGGTATCTTCTGGTAAACGATGAACTTGCAAGTATGGCGCAAATGCCGAAGGAGAAGATGCTGGGGAGGACGATGACGGATCTGTTCCCGGGTGTCGAGAAGACCATGTTCTTCAAGACCTACAAGAAGGTGCTGGAAACTGGTGAGCCTGGTGTCGCTTCCGACGAATTCGTTTTCCCAGACGGGCGGAGGCGCTGGCTCGAGGTGCATGCGTACCCCGCGCCGGAAGGCATCCTCGTCATAGTGAGAGACATCACCGAGCGCAGATCGCTTGAGGAGCAGCTCCGCCACGCGCAAAGGTTGGAGTCGATCGGCCAGCTTGCCGGGGGCGTGGCCCATGATTTCAACGGCATCCTGACAGGTATCATCGGCTACACGCAGCTCTTGCTTGACCAAGTGGAGGAGGATTCGCCGATCTGTAGGGACCTGACTCGGGTACGCGAGCTGACCGACAGGGCCGCAACGCTGACGCGACAGCTCCTGGCCTTCGGCCGACGGCAAACCCTCGAACGAATCGTGCTGAACATCAACAAGCAGGTCCACGACAGCACCGAGATGCTCAAGCGCCTGATCGGAGAGGATATTGATCTGGTGTTCGCCCCCGCTCCTGACCTGGGCAACGTGCTGGTGGACCCTGTGCAGTTGGCGCAGGTGCTGATGAACTTTGTCCTCAATGCCCGTGACGCGATGCCGAAGGGCGGGACGCT
>JAUWZH010000340.1 GCA_030615435.1 Candidatus Brocadiaceae bacterium
CACCGCCGTGAGCCTGTAGCGCACAACCGCCACCGCCGCGAGCAACCCCACGGCAAACAGTATCGCCGCGTGGACGGCGAGGCGGAAGTGACTCACAAGGACGTATTGGAGCAACGCGCTACCTCGCCCCCGCGAAGGAGAGAATGACCGGCTCCGCAATCCAATTGACGAAGGGGAAATGCGAGCCGGTCAACAGGACTCTGCCATTTCGCCGTCGGCCATTTCGAGCACACCGCGCCGATGGGCCCTCAAGGTCGGCAGGCCCTATGTCTGCCTGCGCGCGCACTCGACCGTGTTGCTGAGCAGCATCGCCGTGGTCACCAGCCCCACGCCGCCCGGCACCGGCGTGATGGCGGAGGCGACTTCTCTGGCCGCCTCGAACTCCACGTCCCCGACGATCCTGGTCTTCTTCTTGCCCCCCACTTCCACCTTCACGCGGTTGATGCCGACGTCAATGACCACGGCGCCCTCCTTGAGCATGTCCCCGCGCACGAGCCCCGCCTTGCCGGCCGCCACAATCAGGATGTCGGCGCGCCTCGTGTGGAAGGCGAGGTCGCGCGTGGCGATGTGACAGCAGGTGACCGTGGGAGACTCCATCAGCGAGCGCAGCAGCATCACGAGGGTGGGCTTGCCGACGATTTCGCTGTGGCCCACCACGACGGTCTCCTTGCCCTTCAGGTCCACGCCGGCCTCCCGGAGCATCGTGACCACGGCGTGCGGCGTGCAGGGGGCGAGCGAAAAATCGCCGTAGAACAGCCTGCCGATATTTGCCGGATGCATGCCCTCGGCGTCCTTCTGGGGAGCGATTTCCATCTGTATCTCGCGGGGATTGACCCCCTCCGGCACCGGCACGAGCAGGATGATGCCGTTGACGCCCGGGTCGGCGTTGAGCGCCTGGACGTACGCCTTCAACTGATCGGCCGTCTCGAGGGCACCGGCCCTCTCGGAGTCGTGCAGCTCGTATTCGATGCCGACCTCTGCGCAGGATTTCTGCTGGCTCCCGGCGTAGAATTTCGCGCCCGGATTGTCCGTTGCCAGCACGGCGGCCAGCCTCGGCGCCACGGGCATCTGCGCGACGGCTCTACGGACCTCGTCCTTGATTCGTTCGGCAATCGGCTCACCTTCAATCAGCTCTGCAGACATCACAACTCCTTCCGTTCAGGAGACCCCGCGGGGTCCGTAGGAAAGCACCTTCTTGAGTTCTTCCTGGATCCACGTGCGGCCGTGCGAGAGGCAGAACGGACCGTGGCCGGGGTAGAGAACCTCGGGCGGCTCTTCCAGCAGCGTCTTCAGCGAACTCACGTAGCACTCGCGGTCGTAATCCGGTCGGCCGCGAAAGGAGTCCAGCAGCGGGCTCCGCACCACGTCCCCGCAAAAAAGCATACGGCAATCGTCCACGACCAGTTCGTAGCCCATGCTCCCCGGAGAGTGCCCCGGCAGCGCGAGGGCCTTCAGGCTCAGCCTGCCCACCTCGATGTGCTGCCCGTCCTCCAACTCCGTCAGCGGCCCCTCGTACGAGGGGAACTGCCGGTTGTACCAGAAAGCAGCCGTCCGCAGGTCGCCGCTCCGCACGGCGTCGGCGGCAGCTTCGGAGGCCAGCACCTCTATCCCCATCTTCTGCACGGCAGCGGCGGCGGCGGCATGGGGGAAGTGCTCGTGGGTGAGCAGCAGATGACTGATGTCCCGCACCTCGAACTCCATCTGCTCGACGTTGCTCAGTATGCCCGACAGGCTCTCGCCGCAGCCGCAGTCCACCATCACGAACGTGTCGCCGCTGTCTATCAGGTAGACGTTCGGATCGTTGGCCGGCCAGTCCACGTAAACCCTGTTGTAGTCCTGCCCGCCAATCAAGTAGACGGGGCCTATGAGCCTCATGGTCATCGGCCAGCACCTCCTCGGAAGACAATCACGACGCCACCAGACGGCGCAATCGCGAAAGGGCTATTTAAGGCGAACCCCGGCGGACTGTCAAGCGCCCGCGAGCCCCCTCCCACATGCAACTGCTCATGGCGGTGCACCTTCACTGCGCGTGGTCCACGATCGCCCGCGCTATCCGGTCCTCGACAGCCTTCATCACGGCGTTGCCGCCCCCTTCGTAATCGTTGATCAGGATGGAAAAAGCGACTCCGATGCCGCTCTGCGTTTCCGCATACCCGCTCAGCGCCCCCACCTTGTAGAGGTATCCGGTCTTGGCGCGCACCCGGCCCCTGTAGCGCGGCTCGCGCAGGCGCTCCCGCAGGGTGCCTTGTTCTCCCGCCGCCGCCAGCAGGTTGCGGAAGGTCTCCGCGTGCTCGGACCGATCCACGTCGGCGAGCACGGCGCAGATGAGGGCAGGCGAGAGGCGGTTCTTGCGCGACATGCCGCTGCCGTCGGCCAGGACACACGTCTCCGGGCCGAACTGAAGTTCCCGCAGCATGGCGGCCGTGCGGCGCAGCCCCGCCTGCCAGGACCCATCCCCCTCGACCTGTGCTCCCACGGTC
>JAUWZH010000163.1 GCA_030615435.1 Candidatus Brocadiaceae bacterium
TTGTCCTTACCACCCCGCCCATGGGCGTCTCACCGCAGGTCAGGTTCAGGGCCGGGCCGTTCGATGCGAAAGCCCGCCCGGCATGCAGGGCTTTCAGGACGCTGTGGAGCGTGCGGCGCGCGCCCACAGCGTCCTGAAAGCCCTGCATGCCGGGCGGGCTTTCGCATCGAACGGCCCGGCCCTGAACCTGACCTGCGGTGAGACGCCCATGGGCGGGGTGGTAAGGACAAAGAAGGCGAGCGCCAGCCTCCACATCCAGTGCGCCGACAGCTACGGGCTCCACTGGGTCCGCGCGGTGCAGGACGGGGCCATCGTGCGCGAGTTCGAATGCAGCGGCGGCAAGACACTGAGCGAAGAGGTGGACGTGGCCCTTCCCGCCGGCGACAGCTACGTGCGCGTCGAGTGCGCGGCGAACGACGATCGGCGCGCCTACTCCAATCCCATCTACTTCCGCCGGTGAACCGCGCGGGCGCCCTTTCTCGTAACGCTCCCGCACTGGATGCCACGATACCCCCCGCCTTGTCCTCCGTGCAAGGCAGCGACGGGCTGTCGCATTGGAACGGTGAGGCGGGCTGGCCGCTCCCCTACACGGCACTCTCACTCCCGGTAGATGAGCCGCCTGGCCAGGATCATGGCGTTGAGGTGATGGGAGGTCGCGTCAATGCGCAGCACGGGGTCGGAGGGTCCGCTCATTACCCCGCCGACCGCCAGCCAGCCAATGGCGGGGTGACTCCTGAGGTATTCGTTCGGGGCGGGCCCGCCGACTTGCCGTGAGATGAGCCCGGCAAGACCGAGGTCAATGGCGCGCCCGATCTTTTCCATGGCATCGCGCCGGCCGGTCAGGCGTGCCATCTCCCAGGCCGCCGCCAGGCCTTCGATGGTGCTGGCCGTGATGCGTCCGCCGGACAGGAGCCTCTCGGCCTCGATGGTGGAGAGGGCCATCTCTACGGCGCGCCTGCCGTACTTCTCCACCCCCGGCCAACCCGTGGTGTAAAGCTCGTAGAAGGCCATCGAACCCCACTGATAGAAAGCGCGGGCCACCCCGCTGTGGGGGGCCTCGGCGAGCGGGGGTTCGAGGTAGTCCCAGTACATCCTCTCGGCCGATTGAAGGGCGAGCCCTCTGAGCTCCGCGTGACCGGCATACTTGGCCGCCTTGACCAGGAGCAGCAGCACTTCCCCGTCGCTGTAGGGGGAGGGCCCTCCGCTTGGCACGGCGTGCTTCTGGTCGTATCTGCCGCAGAAATGACCATCGTCCATGCGCAGAGAGCGCAGAAACAGGATGTACTCGCCGAGGTCGCGCTCGTAGTCCTCCCTCGAGGGCACGTAGTAGCGCGCCCTCAGGAACTCCACCAGCGCCAGGCTCACCAGGGCCACAGCGCCCGTTTTCCCAAACGCGGCCCCCGGATAAGCGACGTAGCGCCGCCCGTCCGGCGTGAGCGCCGAGTTCGACTTGAAGAACTCCAGGCCGCGCATTGTCGCGCGGGCGGTGGCCTCCGACGGGCCGTCCTGGTGAGCGAGGGCGAGGCTCCACAGGGCCCCCGCCTGGCGCACCTCGTTATCTCCGTCCGCCACCGTGTTCTCCACGAAATCGTACTCGTAGACGAAGTTCCCCCTGGGGGTCTGGCTGTTCATCAGGTACTGAAGGGCCAGTGCGATGGACTGGTCGAGCATCCCTCGCGTGAGTCGCCTCTGGCGGGGCGCTGCGAGGGCCGCCGTTTCGGTCGGGACCGCCTCGCGATCCCGCTCCGGGACACAGGAGGGGACAAGCACGGCGCCCAGGGCCAGCATGTACAGGACCGAGAGGCGCTTCCAATCGCTGAAGGACGGTGCGCTCGGCATCAACGCCGTGTTCTCCTTGCCTCTTTGGAGTCCACCGGAAGACGGCCCACTGCCGGGCCGCGGATTGCCTGTGTGACGGAACCGGTGCCGCCGACTGCGCTCGCTGATAACGTTAGGACCCTCATTCCGGTTTGTCAACCGCCCGGCAGCCTCGGCTCCCCCCGTTGACAACGGCGACAGGGGGGTTTATAAGGGGCCAATCATTGTCGAAACGCTCGTTCCGTCTTCTGAGAGAACAGGAGGTCTGCCATGGCAGGGGCAAGAAGGCTTTCTGGACGGCCGGAAGCCACGGCCAAAGCCGTGACGTTCGGCGTCTGCGCAACCAGCGACCCGCGCGTAGACGAACAGTCCCGGCAGCGCTGCGTCAACATTGCCGAGATGGTCGCCGAGGTCGTTGCAGAGGGCGTGAGGATGCCCGACGGCCGCCCCGTGGAAGTGGTCTGGTCCGACCTGCTGATTGACGGCGAGAGACAGGCGGACGTGGTGGGACGGCAGTTCCGGGAGGCCGGCGTGGAGGCGGTGATCTGCGCCCCGGACACGTGGGCGTTCCCGCAGCTCACGCTCATCAGCCTGCTCGGCCACCTTCCGCGGGAGGTGCCGCTCAACATCACCTGCGGCAACAGCGGTCCGAAGCCGGGCGTCGTCTATGCGCACGCGACGAGCGGCTCGCTGGCGCAGTCCGGGCGACTCCTGGCCCTGAACATCGGCACGTGGCCGGACACGGGGATGAAGCCGAAGATGTCGGAGGCCACCGCCGAGTCGCTCATTGACTGGTGTTACGCAGCGCTCACCGCCGTGGGCCTGAGGGGCCGGCGCGTGGTGGTCTTCGGGCACGACTCGATGGGCATGGAGACCGCCCTGGCGCACGTAATCCCGACCCGGCGCACCTTCGGCATCGAGATCACGCGGCTCGACATGAAGCTGCTGGGCGACATGCTGGAGAAAGGCGCCTACGACAGGGAGGAACTCAGGGCCTTCCGCGCCTGGATAGACAAGCACGTCGCCAACCGCCTGGAGCTGCGCGACGATGCCGACAGCGAGCGTTTCAACCAGTCGCTGGCGATGTACCTGATCGTCCGTGACCTCATGGCCGACCTCAATGCGGTCGGCGGAGGGTTCATGAGCCAGCTCGAATGGGGAAGCGACCTGCGCGGCAACCCCCTGCCGGTGGCTGACGCGATGGAGAGTCTGTTCAACTCGACCTTCGACCACAACGGCCCCAGGCCGGTGCTGCCTTACGCCACCGAGGCCGACACGCAGGGCCTGCTGACGATGCTGTTCATGACGTGGCTCTCGGGGGGGAGCCCGCCCCTGTTCATGGACTTCCGCAAGGTCTGGGAGCCGTGGGAAATCAAGAGGCTCGCCGAGAGCATGAATGTCGAGTTCAGCGGCGAAGAGACGTGGGCCAGGCGGGGTTTCGTTGACGGCAACAACAGCGGCTCTGCCAGCTTCAACTGGGCGGCCGCCCCCGGCGCCTCCCCCGCCGAGTGCATGGAGGGGGTCTCCATGCCGCTGGTCGACGAGTCCTACTTCCCCGGCGGCGGGAACTCCGTCACCTTCCTGTCCCCCGGGGGGATAAGCGGCATCGCCGCCCGGCTCGCCTACAGCGAGCTGTCCGGCAGATTCTCGGTGATCTGGGACGAGGCCTCGACGATCTCGATGCCCGAGAAATTGGCGGAGGCGGTGTGCAAGACCACGGACTACACGTGGCCCCACACCTTCGTCACCCCAAAATACGCCACCATGCTGGAGTACAAGCAGTATGCCCCGGCCAACCACTTCCACATGACGTGGGACCTCAAGCCGGCCCGGCTCCAGCACTGGATGGACATGACGGCGGTGTTCTCACAGACGCCGTGGTCCGCTCGGCTGGAGTGGATCGAGGGAGTGGATCGGCCGCTGCCGCTTCTCTACCTCCTGAACGGCGGGGAGACCAACGCCAAGCTCGCCCTCGGCGGCAGGGCGTAGCAACCCTCCGCTCCCCGAGAACTCACCTGGGGGCACCTGCGGGCGTGGCATCAATCCGCCCGGGAAGCCTCCAGGCCGCTGGTGACGGCCTCCACCAGGTCCACGCCGACCTCGCGTCGCAGGCGGCGCACGTCCTGGATCGTGATCTCGATGTGCCACTCGCGTCCCGCGTTGTCCGTGAAGCTTCTCATCAGGCGGCTTCCTTTCTCTGTTGACAAACCCCGCCTCTTGTGTACACTTGACATGTAACCTTCAGGAGGTTGGCTATGAACACCGTAAACATGAAACAAGCGCGTGAGCGCCTCAGCGAACTCGTCCGCGCAGCTGAGCGCGGAGAGTCGGTCGTGATCACGCGGCGCGGCAAGAAGGTGGCTCGCATCGTGCCCGCGGAGGAAAAGCCCTTGCGGGGGCTTCCCGATCTGTCCGAGTTCCGCGCGTCCATCAAGGTCAAGGGAAAGAGCCTCACCGAGGAACTCCTGTCCCTGCGCCGTGAAGAGCGGTACTGATGAACTATCTCGACACCAGCGTGCTGACGGGTTATTACTGCCGGGAGGAGCGCAGCTCCGCGGTTCAGCGTGTCCTGTCGGACATCGAGGATCCGACCATCAGTCCGCTGGTCGAGGTGGAGTTCTACTGCGCGGTTGCCCGTAAGGTGCGCTCGGGCACAGTGGACGAGTCAACGGCCCTTCGCATCTTCTCCGAGTTCCAGGTGCACGTCGCCGAGCCGCGGTTCCACGTAGTGCCCGTCCAGTCTGCCGACTACGCCCTCGCCCGGGAATGGATCGCGCAGCTCGCCACGCCCCTGCGCGTTCTCGATGCGCTGCACCTGGCCGCCGTCTTCTCGGGCGGCCTCCGGCTCATCACCGCCGACAGGGAACTGGCCCGCTCCGCTGAGCACTTTGGGATCGAGCACGAGCTGATCTCGTGACTCACGTCTCATCCTTCCCCTCCCGTCCCGCGGTCACCTCCTACCATTGCGTGAAAGATGACGGCTTGACCGACACGCTAACCGTCACGCCCTCTTCCAACGGCTCGGCGCGGGAGAAGTTGGTAACGCTGAAGTTGCTCAGCAGCCCGGCGGTGATCAGCCGCTAGACTGTCGCCCGTTGTTTGTTGTCACCCCCATTATCAGAGCGAACGAAAGGTAGCGCAAGAGGCACTTCCCGGACGCTGGAAAGCCCGTTATCCACTGACTTCATCACTCGTCACCGCACCCGAACACGAGAGAAGACAGCTTCTCGTGGAAGCGGTCCACGCCCCGCTCGCAACGTATAACATGCACTCTTCCCTCTCGCAATTCCATCTTAAGGCGATCTCCCTTATCGCAACGGTCCACCCATATCCTCGTGATTTCCGAAAAGGAAATCACCTCGGGTCTACCCACTCGCCGCATGAACACGAGACGTTGAATCTCAACTGTGCGGCTCTTTCCCTCGAAATGATAGAGGTATCCATGAGTGAGGCCCGCCAACATAACCGCGAGCACCAAGCCCAATAGGGCAAGCATACCAGCCCAGGGCGTCTTGGGAAAGAATATCCAAAGAGCACCTGCGAAAACCAATATGCCCAGAAGGACGCCAAGCACATTGCCCTGCCAAGAGGGTCCATACGTGGTCACAATCAACTTGCGGTTCCCCATGAACTGACGAACCTCCTTCGAGTAGTCGTAATCGGGATCGGGGCTTGTAGTCTGGCCGTTGTCGTCCTCGACTTTGGTAAGGCGCCCGAGGGCGTCGTATGTGTAGCGCACGTTCAGCGTGCGCTGCACCGCCGCCGGATCGGCACCCTGCTTGGCCGTTAGAGCCTCCCGAGGGATTACGCCCCTAATCGCGGAATTCGGAGGCTGCGAGTATCTGAGCCAAGAAACTCTCTGCAGACTCCCGCCCAATTCCGCCGGGATACCGTACAATCACGCGGCCTCTATACTTGCCCATCGCGTCAAACAACTGGGCAAAGAGTGCCTGAACCTCATGTCGTTGCGCGACAAAGGCATGAAGCCGGGGCAAATCCATCCTCTTGACGGGCAAGAACATATGAGCCTTGGCCCACAGAAAGGCCTTAGTCTGGTTAGGTTTCGACCCGAACACGTATTTGAGATCCTGTGGAACGGTATCATACATATCTGAGAAAAAGTCCAGCTCAGATTTGTACCCGCGCAAGAAGCTTGGCGCGTCCGCAACATAACCGCCGAACTGGGAGAATACCACAACCTCGGCAGGTCCCTTTAGATATGTCACATCGACCACCAGTGTACGTGACTCTTCCACAACATGCAGCCTTACTACAGGAGCCCAACCCTCCTTTTTTATCACGGCATCGG
>JAUWZH010000245.1 GCA_030615435.1 Candidatus Brocadiaceae bacterium
TCCCTGCCCGCCGGCCGGTAGGCTGGCCTCGGGACTATGACCTGGTCGGGCTGTCGGTCCTCAGGGACTATGCGGAGGTGATGGAGGACGTGCAGGAGCTTCGCGACTTCTTCCCGCGCAGTTGCCTTGTGGTCGGTGGCAAGTGGACGAGAGGCCTGGACGGCGAGAGCCTGGGCAGATTGGAGGATATGGGTGTGACGGTCTGGTCCGGGGCCGGGGAGGGGTACTTCGGTCAGTGCGTCGAGGCGGGACAGCCGTCGTGGGATGCGCGCGACCTTGAGACACTGCGGGTGAGCGAAGGTGGGCTGATGAGCAGCCGGGGCTGTCCGTACAACTGCGCGTTCTGTAACAACACCGAGAAGAAGATCACGCTGTTCTCACCCGGGAGGACCGCCGACAATCTGGCCTTGCTGCTCGCCAGGGGCATGAAGCGGGTATTCTTCGTGGACGACGTGTTCACGGCGAACGTCGGACATATGAGGGCCCTCCACGAGGAATGCCTCAAGCGTGAGATCTCCCTGGCCGATAAGAACATGTTCTTCACCCACGTCAACTACGTCAACGCGGAGTCCGTGGAGGCCATGTGCCTGTTCAAGCCTTGCTGCGTGCAGATCGGCGTCGAGTCCGGCGACAACGGAGTTCTGACCGCCATGCAGAAAGGCTTCACTGCTCAGCGGGCCTATGAGAGGGTCAAGCAGCTGGGGGGCTGCGTTCCCCTAACGGCACTGTTCCTGATCGGCTTTCCCGGCGAGACCGAGACCTCCCTGCGCAACACCGTCGAGTTCGCAAGGGCGGCCGCTCCGTACCTGGCTCGCGTGTGGGTGAGCTACTATCAGCCCGTCCCGGGGACGAAGGGCTACGCGATGGCACAGCAACACGGCAGGATCGTGAAGACTGGACTCCGCAACACTCAGATCGGCTACGTTGACGATGAGCTGTCGCGAAGCCTCCTCATCAAGTATAGGAACCTGATCCACAAGGTCTGGAGACAGGGAAATGGCCGCGAACCGATGGAACGTGCTGATCAACCTGTTGAAGGATAGGCCCCACGTGCGCGGTGCGGAGGTCGGGGTGCAGGCGGGCAAGACCTCCCGCTACCTCCTGCGAGCGTTGCCCGGGTTGAAGCTTCTGTACTGCGTTGACATGTGGAGGTTCTACCCCGCTTATGAGAGCGACAGGGTCCGACCGGGCGACGAGTGGCCATCACAGCGGTTGATGGACACGGACAGGCAGAAGTTCCTCACAGTGCTGAAGGAGTTCGGCGAGCGCATCGAGCTCCTCGAGATGAGCAGCGTCGCAGCTGCAGCCGTGGTCGAGCCCGAAAGCCTGGACTTCGTTTTCATTGATGCCTGCCACGCCTATGAGTACGTCCAGCAGGACATCCGCCTTTGGGGGGCGAACGTGCGCCCCGGCGACCTGATTGCCGGACACGATTACGAGTTCCCGAGCGTGGCCCACGAGTCCGGCCTTCGCAGCCGAAACTGCTTCGGCGGAGTAGGCTGGGGAGTGAAGCGGGCGGTAGATGAGGCGTTCGGGGACAAGGCGAAGGTCGCCGGCGCCTACGTCTGGTGGACAGTGAAAGAGTAATAGACAGGAGGGAGTGCGGGATCATCCACCACGAGGCGTTTAGACAGTACGTGTTTCCTTATAAAAGGAGGACGGAGGATGGGGACGGAGAATTGGCGTAAGGACCCGGATGTACAAGCGGCGCGGCGATTAGCGCAGGAACGGGGCAAGAGCGCCGTTGTCGTGCTGGCCTTCCATCAATGCGAGTATTCGATCACGAGTTACGGGCGGAACAAGCGCCTTTGCGACATAGCAAATGCTATAGCAGATGTTATGGCGCGCGAAGTCGAGGTCCGCGCCGCGATCGGCGTGGGCCCCTGGGAGGAGATGAGCGAGGCCTCGGTACAATGGGCTAAAACCAGAAACAAGGGGGCGAATAATGGACAATAACGGACAATGTCCATTCGTCACGTGCCTCTGCCCGACCTACGGGCGGTTCTCGATGCTTCGGGAATCCCTCGCCTGCTTCATCGCTCAGGACTATCCGAACAAGAAGCTACTCATTCTGAATGATGCTGATGAAGGCCTTTATCTGGATGGGGCCGTGGCCATGCGTTTTGTGCTTGTTGTCAACAGATCCGAGCGCTTCGAGAACCTCGGCGAGAAGCGCCGGGCCCTCTTAGAGGCGGCTGATACGCCCCTGGTTGCCCATTGGGACGATGATGATCTCTACCTCCCCTGGCACCTCTCGGACGCCGTTGCAAGGCTCTCAGATGGCGTGCCCTGCACGAAGGTCCGCCGTTCGTGGTTGATGAAGAAGGGCGAGATCGTCGGCACCCACGACGCCGGCAACGACGGTTCGATGGTCTTCAACCGCGAAGCTGCGCTCGATCTCGGCGGCTACGCCCGAAAACAGGTCGGCCAGAGCATTGATCTCCTGCACAGGTTCCTGAAGGCCGACCTCTGCGCTCCTATGGCCCAGGGCGAGATGTTCAGCGTTGTGGTTCGTCGCGATGCCTACACTAACGTGTGTCTGCGCAGCGTGCAGGCCTTCCGTGGGAGAAACCAGGATTTCGGGGACGGAGGACCGCTGAGACCAGTCGATTTATGGCACTTGTGGCAGGCTGTGATCGAGGGCACGCGTGGCCGCATGAGCACGGAGCGACACGGCGAACTCATCAGACGTCTGGAGACTACCTGTGGCTGACCTGCCCACCATCACCTGCCTCTGCCCTACGTACGGGCGATTCTCGCGCCTCCGGGAGGCCCTCGCGTGCTTCCTGGCACAGGACTACCCCAACAAGCGACTGCTCATCCTCAATGATGGACCCCTTCCAATCCATGTGAGTGAGCGAGATGGGGGCGTGGATGTGATCAACCCTCGGCAGGAATACGCGAATCTCGGCGAGAAGCGCCAGGCCCTCCTGGAGGCCGCTCAGACGCCCTTGGTTGCGCACTGGGACGACGACGACCTGTACCTGCCCTGGCACCTGTCGCGCAGCGTGGAGGCGCTGTTGCGTGAGGGTGTGGGCTGCGTGAAGTCACGGGGGGCGTGGTTCATGCAGGGCACCCTGCCTGGGCTCACCGTTCGAGGGCCTTGCCACAACGTCTTCGAGGGCACGATGGTGTTTCACCGGCACGCGGCCCTCGACCTCGGAGGCTATCCCTTCGTGCACAGTGGCCAGGCGAAGGCCCTCATGCGCAAGTTCCACGAGGCCGGCGCCCTCTATAAGATTGGCGATGGCGAGGACGGCCCTTCGGCCTCGAGCTCAGGGCCGAGAGGCGGGGTGAGCTACGTCTACCGCTGGGCGAACGGCGTCGGGCACATCAGCGGCATTGGAAACCGCGACGGCGCCGCCGAGAAGTTCCGCGCACAGAACCACGACTTCGGCCATGGACAGCCTCTCGCCCCCGCCGACCTGACGCCCTACTGGGAGGCCATACCGTGCGCCTGACAGCCCTCATCCCGGTCTACAACGATGACTACACGCTGAGATTTTGTCTCGCCTCCCTGGTAGAGCACTTCGACGAGATCGTGGTCCTCGACGATGCCTCCACCGACGACACGCCCGACGTGGCTGCCGACTTCGCCCGCCGCCACGCTCACGTGCGATACCACCGCCATCAGGGCCGACAGTACGGCTGGGCGGAGGCGCGCAACCGGCTACTGTCTCTCACCGACGGCGAGCACCTGTTCTGGCTCGACGCAGATGATGTACTCTGCGAGTACAATGCCAAATTGCTCAAGAAGATTGCGGCGGGGAAAGCAGGGGTGGTGAAGCTTCGACTGTGCGAGATGTGGGGGGACTTCTACCATACCACCCAGCGCCTGCGGCACTACGACCGCTGCCACGTGTACATGCGGCGGAGCGCTGTGGGCGGGATCCTATGGTGCACAAAAGGCGGGGCATTTTCCGCACCGCAGCTACAGAACGGTGGGTCCGGGATAAGAGGGCCTGGACCACTGTTCTTCCACATCAAAGGCGTGAAGCCTGACCGACGACTCGTGGAGCGCCAGCACATCCGGCCTTACCTACGCAACCGGCAGCGGCCCGACAACCTCGCCGACTTCGTGAGGGTGGAGGACATGCCGGACGAGGAGGTCCACCGATTGGCCCTGCGGATGCTCTTCAGGAGCCGCCAGGACCACCTCACGCCCACGTACTTGGGAGGCGGGGG
>JAUWZH010000290.1 GCA_030615435.1 Candidatus Brocadiaceae bacterium
AGCGGATCGAGCCGGACGGCCCTCTTACGGTGCGCTTCGTGCTGAAGCGTCCCATGCCCCTTCCCCTCTACCTCACGCACGTGGGCTGGCCCATCATGAGCCCGACCTGCACGGATGAGGACGGGGAATTCATCCGTCCGATCGGCACCGGGCCGTACAGATTCGAAACCCAGAGGGAGGATCAGCAGATAGTGCTGATCCGCAACGAGCACTACTGGGGGGAAGCGCCCCGGCTGGAGAGGGTGATCTTCCAGGTTGTCCCCTCGGCGGCCGCGCGCGCCATTGCCCTGGAGGCCGGGGAACTTGACATGACGGTGAAGGTGGCCGAGTCGAATGTGGCCCGGCTGCGGGCTCTGGACGGGATTACTGTCCACAGGAAGCTCTCCACTTTCACCGATTTCCTCCAGTTCAACTGCCTCAAGAAACCATTCAGCGATGTTCGCTTGCGCCGGGCCGTCGCGCACGCCATAGACACCGAGCAGCTCGTGCGGACGATCCTGGAGGGCGTAGGCCGGCCCGCCAAGGGGCGGCCCTTTTCCCCCCGCATGCTCTACTGCGACCCCGCGCTGGAGCTTTACGAGCCAGACTCGCCGAGGGCCCGCCGACTCCTCGCCGAGGCGAGTTGGAAGGACAGCGACGGCGATGGCACGGCGGACAAGGCCGGGCGTCCTCTGCACTGCGTGCTGATGGTCACACAGAACCCGAACGTGGCGGTGGGGGACCGGTTTATGGTCATGGCCGAGGCCATCCAGGCGGCGCTCAAGCGGGTCGGCATCGGCGTGCGGATAAGACGGCTCGAAGGCGGGGCGTTCCTCCGGGCGGAGCGGGAAGGGGAGTTCGACATGCTCCTGCGCAGCGGCTTCTACGTGTGGGGAGCCTACCCGAGGCATTTCTTCATCCACCACTCGAGCAACGTCTACAGCCACTGCGAGGTCCCGGGGCTCGACAGCCTGATCGAGGCGGCGGACGCAGCCGCCGACCCTGCGGCGCGTGGGGAGCTCTACCAGAAGCTTCAACGCGAAACGCTGGACCTCTTGCCCGCCTTCTACCTGGTTCATCAGGAGAAGGTGGTCGCCACCGGGCCCCGTGTGGGCGGCTATGAGATCTCCGCCGAGGGGCCGTGGCTGAACCTCCGTGGGGTATACCTGCGGTGAGACGCGGCGCCGAGCGCGCCGGCGAGGACTTCTCCCAAGCGGACATGTAAACGTGCGCCAATACGTGCTCAGACGACTGCTCGTGCTGCCCGTGGTGTGGCTCGGCGTCACCCTGTTGACGTTTTCCCTCATGCACCTGATGCCGGGAGACCCTGCGGAGCTCATAGCGCGGGGCAAGTACGGGGAGGACGTTACGCACGAGGAAATACGGCGCGTGCGCCACAGCGAGGGGTTCGATGCGCCCCTTGCGGCGCAGTACGTCAGGTGGCTGGGGAGGCTGATGCGCGGAGACCTCGGTCGCTCGGTGGTCAGCGGGCGGCCGGTTCTTTCCGAGATCGCGGCGAGGCTTCCGGCCACCTTGCAGCTCGCCGTGGCTGCCCTGCTCATCAGCGCGCTGATAGGGATGCCGCTTGGGAGCGTCTGCGCAGCCCGAAAGGGAACCCTGATAGATGACGGGGGCACGGTCGCGGCGGTGGTCGGCGTGTCCATGCCGAACTTCTGGCTCGCCCTGTTGCTGATACTGCTTTTCGACCTGCATCTCGGCTGGCTTCCCTCCTTCGGCATCGGGGGCGTTCGCCACCTGATCCTGCCGGCCCTGACCCTCGGCACCGGCCTGGCGGCCCTCACCACCAGGGTGATGCGCAGCAGCATGGTTGAAGTGCTTTCTCAGGACTACATCCGCACGGCCAGGGCGAAGGGCCTCGCCGAGACGACCGTCATGATGAGGCATGCCCTGAAGAATGCGCTCATCCCCGTGGTGACGGTCATCGGACTTCAGTTCGGACGACTGCTGGAGGGGGCGGTGATTGTGGAGAGCATCTTCGGGCGGCCTGGGGTGGGCAGGCTGCTTGTGGGCTCGATATTCGCTCGCGACTTTGCGGTGGTGCAGGGCTGCGTCCTGACGTTCGCAGCGGGCTTCGTGACTGTGAACCTCGCGGTGGACCTGCTTTACGCATGGCTGGACCCCCGCATCCATTATGCAAAAGGGCCTTGAGCATGCACGAGTTGGTCCTGAAGATAGTCCGTGGCGCGGCTCCCCTCGGTGGTTTGACGACGGAGCTTCTGAGGACCGCCAGGGGCCGGCTCGCCTGCGCGGTCGTGCTCGTGCTCTTCCTGACGGCGGCGTTTGGCCCACTGGCGGCGCCGCACGGTCCCGCCGAGCAGAATCTGGAGCGGCGCTTCGAGGGGCCCTCGTGGGAATATCCGCTCGGTACCGACGAGCTGGGGCGCTGCATGATCAGCCGGATGCTCTACGGGGCGAGGGTCTCGGTGGTGACGGGCCTGTTCGTGGTGGGCGTCGCGGCCGCGGCAGGAGTCCTCCTCGGCACCATCGCGGGGTACGTCGGCGGGGTCGCCGACGGTCTCATCATGCGGCTGGTGGACGTCATGTTGGCTTTTCCCGGACTCATCCTGGCGATTGTCATTGCAGGCGCCATCGGGCCGGGCCTGAAAGGCGCGATGCTGGCGCTGGCCATGGTCCACTGGACGGCTTACGCGAGGCTGATGCGGGGGTCCGTCCTCGTGGTGAAGCGGCAGCCATACATCGAGGCGGCGAGGGCGGTGGGGGCCGGTCCGTGTCGCATAGTATTCGGGCACATCCTCCCCAACTGCCTCGCCCCTGTGATCGTGATGGGGTCATTCGGGCTTGGGCACATGATCCTTGCCGCGGCCGCCCTGAGCTTTCTTGGGCTTGGCGCTCAGCCTCCGACCGCGGAGTGGGGGGCCATGCTCAACCGGGGCCGCGATTTCATGCTGAGTGCCCCCCAGCTCATGACCTATCCCGGCGTGGCCATTATGCTCAGCGTTCTTGGATTCAACCTCCTTGGTGATGCCCTCCAGGACGGGCTGAGACGCCGGGAGAAAGGGGCGAAGAGGTGGACGCTCCCCTGATGACAATCCGGGGCCTGAAAGTGCGTTTCCGCACCACGGGGGGGATCGTTTCCGCCGTTGACGGGGTTGACCTCTCGGTGGGCCGCGGCGAGGTGCTCGGCCTCGTGGGCGAGTCCGGCGCCGGCAAGACCCTGACCGCCCTCTCGATCATGCGGCTCCTTCCGAAAGGAGCAGAGTTGTCGGCGGGGACGATCCTGTTCAAAGGGGAGGACCTGCTGCGCAAGAACCGGGCGGAAATGCGGCAGGTTCGCGGCAAGATGATAGCTCTTGTGCCGCAGGAGGCGGGCAGTTCCCTCAACCCCGTGCTCAGCGTCGGAGGGCAGGTCGCCGAGGCGATTCGGGCGCACCGCGACTTCCCGCGAAGGGAGGCGGCGGCCGAGGCGTGTCGGTGGCTGAGGGAGG
>JAUWZH010000165.1 GCA_030615435.1 Candidatus Brocadiaceae bacterium
CCGCAGACGATCCTCTGCGATCGCGTCCTCTGGAGGGCGGAGACCGGCGCCATCGAGCTCTCGGCGGCCAACGACAATCAGGCCACAGTCACCTGGGGCCGCGAGAGGCTGTTCACCTCCCAGGCGACATTCGACCTGGAGGAGGGCACCTTCGAGTGTTCAGTGCCGGGGCGGCTCGTCGTCTCGGGGGGGCGCGCGCGGCGAGGCGAGGGAACCGGCGAGCCGATAGAGATCAATTGGCAGGATTCGATGCACTACGATGGCCCCCCGCAGCGCAGTGCGGTGTTCCACGGCGCCGTGCAGGCCCTTCAACCTGGCACAAAAGTCTCGGCCCGGACGCTGCGGGTGGATTTTGACGACGAGATGAACGCCATTAAGATAACGGCCACGGGGGATGCCGTGGTCGAAGTGCGCGGCGAGCCCGAAACGAATCTCAGCGCACCGGAAGAGCATTCCGTTTTCCCCGCCCTGGACGAAGGCGTGACCCGCTGGCGACTCTGCGCCGACGTGCTCGGGGCCAAGCCGCCGGAGGAGCTGCTCTATGCCTCGGGAGCGGGGCACCTGGAACTGCTGCGCCAGGATGGCCCGGGCGATACCGTCCGCTGGAGCGATGAGATGGTGGCGAATTTGCGGGGAGGGTTCGCTCGTTTCCAGGGGGAAGTGCAGGCGTGTTTCTCCGGCACCACCCTCCAATGTGACCGGCTGCGTCTGGACTTCAATGAGGAAAGGGAACCGCGTTACGTGAGTTCTGAAGGGAACATGCGTTTCCGCTCGGGGGGAGACAATCCCTGGAGCATTGTGGCAGACTCCGCAGAGGCGGTGTTCGGTCCCGGAGGTGTGCTAAGCCAGGTCATAGCGAAGACAGAGGTGCTGGTGCAGGATGCCGAGCGCACGCTCAACTCTCAGCTCTTGCAACTGTTCTTCGAGAACGGCGGGGAAGGGAAGCAGCCATCCCTGTCCCGCGCTGTGGCGAGCACGCGTGTCTCCATCCTCTACGGCGGCGAATCCCCTTTGCGGGCTGTCTGCGAGGAGTTGAGCTGGGACGCCGAGAGTGATAACTACAGGCTCGTGGGCAAACCTGCGGAACTCGAAAAGGACGGCGTGAATATCTCCGGCCCCGAGATCATTATTGACGTGCAGACCGGCAGGTGCAGCGTGCCAAAGGGAGAGCTGCGGGCTCGGACGGAGCTTGACTAAGGACTCCGGTAGGCCCATTCGGACGGCCGCCGGGACCGTGAGGAAGAAGATTGCCCCGGTTCGGAAGGGGGATGGGATGGCGTTGCCGATCAGGATGGCCGTGTTGCTTTCGGGAGGCGGCAGGACACTGCAGAACTTCCTCGATCTGTCCCGCGCAGGGACCCTGAAGGCGAAGGTTGTCAAGGTCATCAGCAGCCGGCCTGATGCCTATGGGCTGGTGCGCGCCGCAGAGGCCGGTGTCCCCACCGCGGTGGTGCGGCGCAGGGATTTCGAGGACGCGGCGTCCTTCAGCCGGGCCCTCACCCGGGAGATAGACGAGGTCGTCCCCGACTTGATTGCCCTGGCGGGATTCATGTGCCTCTATCAGGTCCCCCCGCGCTACACGGACCGCATTCTGAACATCCATCCCGCCCTGCTGCCCTTGTTCGGAGGGAAAGGCTTTTTCGGCGATCGGGTCCATCGGGCCGTCCTGGAACATGGCTGCAAGGTGAGCGGCTGCACCGTGCATTTCGTGGACAACGTCTATGATCACGGCCCGATCGTGGTGCAGAAAACCGTCCGCGTTGAGGAGGACGACGACCCCCATTCGCTCGCGGCCCGGATCTTTGAGAAGGAAAAGCAGGCCTACCCGGAGGCCGTCAACCTGTTTGCCGAGGGGCGACTGAGGGTTGAGGGACGCCGTGTGAGAATCCTGCCGCCTTCCCCGGCCGTTTCATGACGATCCGCCGCCGGGATTCCCCGTGGCCTGCTCAGGGCCGTCCTTGTCCGCGCGTCGGAATGTCTCCCAGAGCAGCAGCCCGACCCCGAGGCAGATGCCGGTGTCGGCGATATTGAAGATCGGCCAGTGCGCCCGCTCCATCCAGTGCAGGTCAATGAAGTCCCGCACCGCTCCGAGGATCATGCGGTCTATGAGGTTCCCCATGGCGCCGCCGCCCACACATCCCAGGCCGACGTATAGAGGGAGGCGGTTCGGGTGCGCCGTAAGGAAAAACCAGCCGATGAGCGCAAGCCCCAGGAAGGTGGCGAAGATATAGAACGTTGCCCCTTCCGGTCCCAGCGAGAAGGCGCCGCGCGGATTCGTGCCGTGGCCGACCAGGTTGAGGAACAGCGGCACTACTGTGATCTTGTAGGCTCCGGCCTCGGGATTGGCGAACAGGTATTTTGTCAATTGATCCAGGGCGAGGACGACGGTGGCGGCGAGCCAGAAACAGTTGCGCCGCCCGCCCACGATCCTTTGACGCAGCGAGGCCGCCATGCGGTTTCCTTCCGGCCCCCTTGAGTTGCTCTCGCGGGGAAACATCCCCTCGGGCTGCAAAGCGACGCTGCAGAGGGCTTACTGTCCGGCTGCCCGGAGTTCTTCGGCCTGTTTGCACTCTATGCACAGCCTGGCGAATGGCAGGGCCTTGAGCCTTTCCCGGGCTATTTTCGAGTGGCAATTCTCGCAGGTCCCGTAAATGCCGGTGTCAATTCTTTCCAGAGCCGCATCAATCTCACAGATCTCGGCCTCGCTGTTCTGGAGGATACCGATCATGAGGTCCCTGGCGAAGTTTTCGGACCCGTGATCCGCCAGATGCTCAAAGGGGATATCGGAAAGTTCTCCCTGCGTCTCGTCCCCGCTGGAGAGCGCCTCACTTTGCATGTGATTGACGCTGCTGGCGAGACGTTGGCGCAGTTCAAGCAACATGCGTCGAAATGCCTTGAGTTCCTGCTGTTTCACTTCAGTCCCTGCTGCGGCACCCGAGAAGTCTGCATCCCGGCACCTGGACGCGAGGCGACATGATACTTCATGGGGGAACGGCCTGCAACGGGCGGGCGTCCCCGAGGGGCCGTTTGGGGGTGTCCGGGAGCCGCCCGGGTGGAAGCGCCCGCGGCCCCCTGCCGACTGACGCACAGCCGGCGGCGCTGCCCACAGCACAGAGGCGTCCGTTGACATGCCGTCTTTTGACCTTATAAGATGATGCCGCACGGCGCGTGGTCTTCTGGGCGGGCTTTCGTGGAAAGGGGACCGGGTGGGTTTCTGGGTCCGAAGATCCTTTTGCGTGCCCCTGATAGTGGTGACGCTGGCTGCCTTCGGCTTTGCCCTGGTGCTTGGACGGAGCCGGGCGGAGCTTTTCGAGCTGCGAAAAAGGGACGCGGCGCTCGTAGGAACGCTCCGCGCCCTCAGTGGCGAACGGGAGCTCCTGCGGGAAGAACGCCGCCGGCTGCTCAGCGAACCGGCCGCCGTCGAAAGGGTGGCCAGAGACCAGTACGGGTTCGCCGCGCCCGGAGAGCTGTCCGTTCCATTTGAAGCGGAGCAAGGGCCCCGCACGCGACCCGTGGCGATGACGAACGCCGAGAGCGCGTGGGACCGCCTCCTGGGACGCGGCGCCTACCCGTGGTTGATGACCGCGGGTGTCTTCGTGGTGTCGGCGATTGTGCTGGCCGCGCTGGAGCTGGCCCCGTCGCGGCAGCGGAGACAGGGCCCGAGCCGATGAACGGAGTTCTCCCGCAGCCCTGCTGAGGTGTCGGTTCGATGGACGTCAAAGCTTACGTGAAAGACGTAGTGAAGTCGGCCCGGAAGGCATCCGGGAGCATTGCGAGGGCGACGGCGGAGGTGAAAAACGCCGTGCTGGAAGCAATGGCTCAGAACCTGCTCAGGGGAAGGGACCGGCTCAAGGAACAGAATTCCCTCGACCTTCAGGCAGGCCGGCACGCGGGCCTCTCGGAGGCAATGCTCGACCGGCTCGAGCTCACGGACAAGCGCATCGAGGGCATGGCCGAGAGCATTCGCACGATCGCCCAACTCAAGGATCCTGTCGGCGGCGTGATTGACGGGTGGACGGTGCCGAACGGGCTTCGCATCCAGAAGGTGCGCGTCCCCCTTGGGGTGATTTGCATCATCTACGAGTCGCGCCCCAACGTCACGGCGGACGCAGCGGCGCTGTGTCTGAAGAGTGGCAACGCCGTGATCCTGCGCGGCGGCAGGGAAGCCCTCCGCTCGAACGTTGCGATCCAGCGCGAGCTTGCCCGTGCCCTTGAGGGAACCGACATTGACCCGAAGGTCGTGCAGCTCATCGAGACCACGGACCGCGCAGCCGTCCCCGAACTGCTCACCGCAGAGGGGTACGTGGACGTGGTGATACCGCGCGGCGGCAAGGGGCTCATCCGCACCGTGGTGCAGACCGCAACTGTTCCCGTCATCAAACATTACGAGGGAATATGCCATACCTTCGTGGACGCCGGTTGCGACATGGAGATGGCCCTGAGGATATGTGAGAACGCCAAGTGCCAGCGACCAGGCACCTGTAATGCCATGGAAACGCTGCTGGTGCACGAGCAGGTCGCCGAGGAGTTCCTCGGCAGGATGGCCCCCGTCTTCGAGGAAAGGGGCGTGGAGCTGCGCGGGTGCGAGCGCACGTGCCGCATCCTGCCCGGCCTCCAGCCGGCAACTGAGAATGACTGGCGCACCGAGTACCTCGACCTCATCCTCTCGGTGCGCATCGTCCGGGACGTCCATCAGGCCATAGAGCACATCAATACCTACGGCTCGGGGCACAGCGACGCCATCGTAACCAAGAGCCTGCGCAGCGCCGAGTTGTTCAGGCAGCGCGTGGATTCAGCTGCGGTTTACGTGAACGCTTCCACGCGGTTCACCGACGGAGGAGAGTTCGGCCTGGGGGCGGAGATCGGCATCAGCACCGACAAGCTCCACGCACGGGGCCCCATGGCCCTGGAGGAGCTCACGACCTACAAGTGGGTGATCGCAGGGGACGGTCAGTTGAGGTCGTGATTCTGCATTCTCCCCGTAAAGGCCTCGCGTATGGCAGGCGGGAAGGACAACAAGGGGACCTCGGTGGGCACCGTGGGCCTGCTGGCGGGGGGCGGACTGTTCCCGATTTGCTTCGCGCGAGGTGCCCGGGAGCACGGCGTGCGCGTTGTGGCCATTGCGCTCAAAGGGGAGGCATCAGAGGACCTCAGCGGTGAGGTGGACGAGATCCACTGGACGCACCTGGCCAGGCTGGGGCAGTGGATCAGGATCTTCAAGCGGGCCGGCGTCCGACACGCGGTGATGTGCGGCGCCATAACCAAGTCCAGGATGTATGACGATCCCGCCATCCACCTGCCCGATGTGCGCTCGATGAAGCTCTGGTACGGCAAGCTGCGCTCCCGCGCGGACCACACCGTGCTGGAGAGCATCGCCGAGGAGTTCGAGAGCGAGGGCATCCGCATAGAGAGTTCCGTGCTCTACTGCCCGGAGCTGCTGGCTGCGCCGGGCTGCATCACACGGCGCGAGCCTACTGAGCGCGAATGGCGCGACATCCGCCTCGGCTGGCCCATCGCCAAGCAGATCGCCGCCATGCAGATAGGCCAGACGATCGTGGTGAAGGACGGGTCCGTAATCGCCGTCGAAAGCATGGAGGGCACCGATGCGACGCTGAGGCGGGGGGGCGAGATCGGGCGCGGCGGCGTGGTCGCAATCAAGGTCGCCAAGGACGGCCATGACCCCAGGTTCGACATCCCGTGCGTGGGGCCCGCCACGGTGGACGTCCTCAAGGAAGCCGGCGTCTCCGCCCTCGCCGTCGAGGCCGGCAATACCATCCTTCTGGAGAAGGAAAAGATCGCCAGCAGGGCCGAAGCGGCGAGAGTGGCGGTCGTCGCCCTGAGCGGGGATGAGATGCAGGCGCGGAAATGAGCGGCCATGAGGGTCATCGCCGGCACACTGCGGGGAGCGAAGCTGCGCACGATTGAGGTGGCGCACCTGCGTCCGATGCTCGACCGGGTGAGGGAGGCGCTTTTCAACATCATCAGTGCCGAGATCGCGGGGGCGAGCGTCCTGGACCTGTTCAGCGGGTGCGGGG
>JAUWZH010000226.1 GCA_030615435.1 Candidatus Brocadiaceae bacterium
CGTCGCCCCATTGAAGGCCGACCACCAGCAGGTTCTTTCCCATGCGGTTGTTCTCCCTCGGCCCGTCCCGCTCCTTCGCTGCGCTCAACTCCTCTGGGCTCAGCAGCGCAGGGATGGACGTTGAGGGCTGCCGCGCCGGACCATGTCTGCTCCGCCGAAGTGGAAAGAAGTGGCGCCTGAAGAAATCCGCCCCGCCTTTGCGCGCAGAATCGTCCGTGGGTTGACATTTCACAAGAAGCCTATTATACGGGGCAGCAGGATGGGTGTCAAGCCCCCGGCGCTGGACAAAGGTTGCCTTAACTGATTGACACAAAAGCACTTAGCCACCCGGACCGCGTAGGACCAACCCCCACGGCTCCCCGCCGGCCTGGCCCTCTTATCGTTGCCATTGGGGGTTGCGCGAGAGGGACTTCTTCAGGACGGCCCGCGCGATACGAAGCCTCTCCTCAGGCCTCCAGCGCGCCTGACCACACCTCCTGAGGCAGCGCATACGGTCCAGCACCGTGACCGTGGCCGGCAGCCCCGCGTTGCACTGAGCGAGGTGATGGACCCAGTGCCTGCGCCGCCAGCGAACTCCGAACCGCGCCCGATCCAGGTCCACGAGCCACAGGCGGAACCCTCCGCTCGCCCTTCTCACCAGTATGTTGGAGGGCTTCATGTCGGAGTGGAGCACCTCCCTGTCGGCGAGGAGCCTGAAGAGGTCGGCCACGGCCGCCGCGAGCGCCCGATGCTCCGCGCCGGCAGCGAGCGCGCAGCAAGGGATCGGCTCGCCAGGCCCTCCGGAGCACGTCATCAGCCGCAGGTCGCCGTCTGCTTCGATTGCCTCGGTGATGAGGTAGTCGGGCCGGCCGGCGAGCTTGCCGTGCGCTTCGAGCAGGGCGAGGCCCGCCGGGATCGGCAGGCCTCGCACGCCGAAACCCCTGTGCGCTATCCACGCCGCTCGGGCGCGCCCTTTCCACCGCAGAAGGTCCTTGATGCGTTCGCCGATGCTGCGCCGAAGGAAAGCCTTCACGTAGAGGGCCCCCTGGGGGGAATCGGGGAGGTGGCTGATCTGGGTGCGGGCCGCCTCCTTGCGCACCAGGCCTTTGTGCCGGGGGCTGCGCAAAGCCGTCTCGTGGGATTCCACGGTGGCCAGGGCGGCCTGGAGTGGGAAATCACGCCGCCGCCAAACCCCGAAGCCGCCGGCCCGATCGCGCGTGAACCGGCTGCTTTCGATCAGGCACCGCCGCGTGCGGCTGCGCATGTGCCGGCGGTGGTGCCGCTCCCGGGCGACCCTTACCCGACGCGCCCACCTGGCGACGGCCTGAGGGCCCGCCGCCCGGGCGCCCTTCCATTTCTCCAGAAGGACCCGAAGGAAACGGATCTGGTCCGTCGAGCTGACCCCGAGTTTCCTCGACGAGTCGGCCAGGAACACGAGCATCCGCACAGCACCCGCGCGAGACCGCCTCTTGAGCCGAACCCTGTGCAGGTCGAGCACGAACAGGCGCCGGCCCGGCGGGCGGGACGGAACGATGAGGATGTTCTCCAGGTGCAGGTCGTCGTGGCAGACACCACTGCGCATCATCTGCGCCACCAGCTCGGCGAGTTCTTCGATGACCTGCCGCCTGACCTCGTAATCCAGGGTCCGCCAGCGCTGCGAAGCGGCGTAGTGAGCGAGCGTTACCGCCCCCGGGATCTCCTCAATCACCACGAACGCCTCCTGGTGGAACAGTCCCCGTCGGTGCTCGCCCAGCGCCAGGGCCCGGCACGTGGGTATGCCCCGGCTCAGCAGTTCCCGGCTCGCCCTGTATTCTCTGGCGGCCTGGGTGCGCCGGATCAGTTGCCGTAGCTTGCGTTGGATCCGATCGAACTTGAAGCGCTTGATGTAGAGCCGCGGCCCGTCAGGCCGGACCGGATGCGGCATGCGAACGAGCGTCCTGGCCAAGTTGTCCTTCACCAGCTCTGCCGGGCCCGGGCGCTCGGGTCGCCTGGCGAGGTCTATGTCCAGGCGAGGGAGTACCCCGGCGAAATCCGCAGACGTCCGCCATTGCATGCCGTGGGCGTTGACCCGGACGGACTGTTCTGGAGAACTCTTGCTCATCGGCCTGATGTTAGCAGCACGCGTGCTGAAGTGTCAATCGGCCCGCCTGGTTGGAGGCGGTAGGTTGACATGTCGGGCAGGCCGGTTAGAATGGTCGGGCTGTCGTGGCGATTTTTCGACCCCGGTCATTCGCGTTCCCTTCACATTCATAGGAGTATGGCGTGCCCCAAGACAGGTTTGAGCCGCGCCTTAGGGCGTTTGCAGGCGAAGGCGAGCTGACGGCTTTCAACCTCGCGGTTGTGGCCGAAGGCCTCGACATCATCAAGGAACTGAACGATCAGAACGTCGGCGGCGAGATCGTCGAAGAACGCATCGGGGACTACAAGAGCTGGGACCCCGAGATCTTCAGGGTGGATAAGGACACCGAGGACCAGTACACCAGACGTCTGGAGGAGCTGGGGCGGCCCATCCTGCTGCTCAGCGAGGAGGTGGGCCACGTAGAACTCAACCCCGACGCCGAGGGCGAGAGGCTTGTGGCCGTCTGCGACCCCTTCGACGGCAGTTACCTGTTCAAGCGGGGCATGCCGGATTTCTGGTACAGTTCTCTGGCGCTCTACGACGCAGAGGGCCGGTGCAAGAGCTGTGCCGTGGGGGACGCCGTGCCGCGCAACATCGCCTTTGCAAACGGGGACGGCGCCTTCATCGCCCACCTCGCCGGGGGCGGCATGGAGCACCGTTTCAAGCTGAACGCCGAATACCGCGAGCTGATGGGGCGCAAGGACGTCACCGAGCTGGAAAAGGCCTCGATCGCGTCCTACGCGATGAAGCCAAGGAAGTACCTGCTTCCCCTCATGGACGAATACAGGGAGCTGCTGGCGCCTTTCAAGTTCTTCCTGCCCAACGGCGGCCCTTACGGGTTCGTTGACGTGGCGGAGGGCAAGATAGATTGCTACTTTGCCCGCCAGCAGCCCCACGTGGACGTTTACTCCGGCATCTTCGTGGCCCAGCAGGCCGGTGTGGTCGTGACTGACTTCGAGGGAAACGATGTGCAGTTTACCACTGACGTGGAGACCGTTCACGACGTGGTCGCGAGCACGAACGCCGCGCTGCACGAGAAAGTCCTCCAGAACATCGCCGATTGCAAGAAGAAAACGGCTTGAACCAGTGGGAGATACGGCATGGCAGAGCAGGTCATCAAGCTGATGGAACTCGCCCCCGAGGACGTCCCGGAAGAGCTCAAGGCAGGGGCGTATTTCGATTTCGAGGAGCATCCCTTCGAACACAGGGCCCTGTTCGACCAGACGAGCTCGGTCTGTCAGGCGATCAGCAGGATACACGACTACGTCACGGGGTGGCTGGAGAAGACCGTGGCGGGGTTGAAGGATGCCGGCGGTGTTGAGGTCCTCACCGGCGAGCAGCTCGATGCCCACGTGCTGGGGGCCGTCGAGGTGATTGTGCACGAGGGCGCAGTCTTCGAGCCCCGCAGCATCGTGGGGGGGAAGGACGGCAGGACCGGCACGATCGCCGTCGGCCCCGGAGCCGAGCTGATAGGATGCAACCTTTCGGTGGACGATGGCGACATCTACGTGGGCGCCGGCACGAGCATGGAGGCAGGCGTGGGCCTCAAGGGCCCGAGCATCATCGGGCGGGACTGCGAGATTCGCCAGGGATCATACCTGCGCGGAGACTGCATACTCGGAGACCACTGCACCATCCGCTGCGAGATGAAGAACGCGGTGGCGATGAACAAGGGCAACTTCCCCCACCCCTCTTACCTCGGCGACAGCCTCGCCGGCTACATGACGCACTTCGGCAACCTGGTCACCGCTGCCAACCTCGGCATTTACAACGGGCTGCGCGAGAAGGCGGAAAGGTTGAACCTGACGGTCCGCGTCGGCGAAAAGGTCTACGACATCGGCACGCCGAAGATGGGCGTGTGCCTGGGAGACTTCTGCCAGATCGGCTGCAGCTCTACGACCGACCCGGGCACTTTCCTGCGCCCCTTTACCATCGCCTATACGCTTACGCGCATTACCAAGGGCTTCTACGGCCCTTACGAGGTGCTGAAGAACAAGCCGATGGAGCACGGGGTGGTGGAGAGGGAGTCGCTTCGGCCTCTGTAGCCGCCGGTCGGGAGACTTCCGGGTGTCACATTGAACGTGGCCGGTGGGGTGGCCCTGGACGGCACGTGGGGCACGGATTCGCCTCAGGCGGATCGCGGCGGGCCTCTTCAACGTGATGCCGGGTTGGCGCCTGGCCGGAAGCGGCGCAATGACCTCTCAGTTCGAGCACATTACGGGACTGGCGCCGGCCCGCAAGCTGGCGGCGATGTTGAAGGACCCCTCCAGCGCCGCCTGCCGTGCGCTGAGCGCCCTGTATGAGGACGACTCAAAGCTGCCCGGGCGGGTGCGTTCGTGCCTGGAGGCGGTTGAGGCCTTTTGCCGCCGGTTCGGCGAGGAGGGGCGGGTCTTCGTTGCCCGCTCTACGGGCAGGGTAAACCTGATGGGAATGCACGTTGACCACCAGGGAGGTTTCGTCAATCCGATTGCCACGGAGGACGCCTTCTTCGTGGTGGAGCCCCGCCGGGACGACGAGGTCCACATCTGCAACGCTGAC
>JAUWZH010000166.1 GCA_030615435.1 Candidatus Brocadiaceae bacterium
TCGATTTCGGCTATCTTCTTCTTGACGTTCTTGATGGCCTCCAGGGGGTTGTAACCGTACCGGACGACGACCACACCGCCGACGGCTTCGGCACCATCCTTGTCCAGGATACCCCGACGAAGCGCCGGTCCCAGAGACACCTTGGCGATGTCTTTGATATAGATCGGGACATTCTCATTGACTTTGACGACGGTTTTCTCAATGTCCGAGACGTTCCTAATAAGCCCCAGGCCACGAATCATGTATTCGACTTTGTTGACTTCGATGGTGCGGGCGCCGACGTCCACGTTGGACATCTTCACCGCCCTGAACACCTCATCGAGCGCGACGTTGTGGGCCCGCATGGCATCCGGGTCCACGTCGATCTGGTATTCCTGTACGAAACCTCCAACCGAGGCCACCTCTGCGATGCCCTCAGCGGACATCAGGTAATACCGCACGTACCAGTCCTGGAGGGTCCGCAGTTCGTGCAGGTCCCACCCGCCGACGGGATTGTCGTCCGGATCGCGCCCCTCCAGGGTGTACCAGAATATCTGCCCCAGGGCGGTGGCCTCGGGCCCTAACCCCGGCTGGCCCCCCTCAGGCAGCGACCCGGGCGGGAGGCTGTTCAACTTTGTCAATATGCGGTTGCGAGATGTGTCGAAGTCTACGTCCTCCTCGAAAATAACGTAGACGGAGGAAAAGCCGAACATGGAGATGCTCCGCACCGTTTTTACGCCCGACATGCCCAGCAAGGAGACGGTGAGCGGATAGGTGATCTGGTCCTCAACGTCTTGGGGCGAACGTCCCATCCACTTCGTGAAGACTATCTGCTGGTTCTCGCCTATGTCGGGGATGGCATCAACCGGCACGGGCTTACGAGGGAGGCCCCATAGCTCCCAATCGAACGGGGCAACCCATACCCCGCAAGCAATGAAGAAGAGCACGAACAGCGCAACGACGAGCTTGTTCTCCAGGCAGAAGCGGATCAGCTTGTCAATCACGGACATCTTGCCACCGGGGGGGAGAGCCACGCTCTCACTCATGCTCGCGCCCTCCCTGGCGGTGAGAGTTGTCCCCAGAGATGGTTTCGACAATCTCTCCGCACCTGAGCATCGCAGCACCGAAGTAGGGGTTGCGTATCTCCTTATCCTTCTGGAGCCACACGGCTCCGCGACCATCGAAAGCCATGGGGCAAGTGAAGTGGAATACTGTCCCTTGGGCGGGCGCGCCAAAGCGCTTCACAGCGCCAATCAAGGCCTCAGATAGAATCGCAAATCCCTTTCGCTGCTTTTCGATGTCATCTCCGGCATCCAGGATTTCCTCAGCTGCCTTGTTCAGGTCAGCGGACATATTCCCCCACGCATCACGGGCATGTCCGCGCAGCAGTTTCGTCTCCAGCCCTCCGAGTGCTTCCGCCAGCCGATGAGCTGCCGTTCCAGCCCGTGCTTCGCTGTTCTCCGCCAGGGACTCCTGAAGCTTCACATAGGCGTCAAGAACGGCGATGAGCTGCTCTCTGAATTCCGCGGGGACCTCCAAGGGTTCCGCAGGGGGCTTTTCTTGAGGCGGCCTTTCTTCGGGCATCATCATGCTCGGCTTGGCCTGAATCTGGAGGGCGCTGTCTATCTTGAAGTTGCCCCTTGTGACAACCCTGTCCCCTTCCGTGAGGCCAGACTTCACCAGGTAGTAATCGCCAGCACGCGGCCCGAGCACAACCTCGCGACCTTCGTACGTCGGCTTGCTTGTGCCAGGAACTTCTACGTAGACCACGGCTCGCCTTCCGGTTATGAGCGGCGCGGAGGCCGGAATCACCAGAGGAGGCTCACTTATCCGGTCCGAGCTTACATAACCAAGCGATTCGGCGGTGACGAGGTCCATCCCGCACATGTCGCACGAGCCGAACTCCGGCTTGATGATTTCCGGGTGCATCGGGCAGATCCATCGGCCGGCAAGGTCCGGTTCCATAACGCGTCCACCGAGGGCGACATCCGCCCGCACCACGGCACGGACGAACATTCCCGGCTTCAGCTTGCGTTGTGGATTCGGCACGTTGACCCGCACTTTGGTAGTGCGGGTTTTCGGGTTGAGCATCGGGGCGATGAAGGAGATGGTTCCGGCGAACGTTTCGCCCGGATAAGCCTCCGTCGTGAAGGTGAGCTTCTGTCCATATCGCAGCCACATCAAGTCAGATTCGTACGCGTCCAGTTTCACCCAGACCGTAGAGAAGTCAGCGATGGTGTATATGCGCGTGCCTGTCTTGACATAATCACCTTCGAGCTTGTTCTTCTCGATTACAGTGCCGCCGATGGAGGCGTAGATTGTCACGTGTTCGGAGGGCTTGCCACTCTCCTCGATTTCTCCCATTTGCTCCTTGGTCAAGCCCAGCAGCCTCAGCTTCTCGCGAACCGCTTCGACAGTGGAGCGGGTCATGTCAGCCATGAGCGGCGAACCGCTCTCGCCATAATCCTTTGCCATGGCTATGGCTTGGATGAGTTCCTCCTGCGCGGCATAAAGCTCCGGGCTGTATATCCAGGCCATATGGTCGCCCTTCTTGACTTCCACGCCTGTGTAGTCCACGTACAATCTGTCCAGCCGCCCTGGCACCCAGGCGCTGATGTATTTGATCCTCGTCTCGTCATAATCCACCTTGCCGACCATGCGTATTTCGGCGGCCACGAACTTGCGTTCCACAGAGGTTGTCTGTATCTCCGCCAGCTTCTTTCCGGCCTCAGATATCACGAGCCGACGAGGTGATCCTAACTCCTGCCCCTCCTCTTGTGGGACCAAAATCAGGTCCATCCCGCAGATTGGGCATTTGCCCGGCTTGGGCTGATGAATCTGCGGGTGCATGGAGCAGGTCCACCACTGCACCACCGCGTCAGTTTCACTTTGCGTTTGGTCCCCCGTGCCAGGTTTCTGGGGAGCGGCAGGCATCAGCCAACCTCGCAGCAGGTATCCCAGACCAAACGCCACGAGCACGAGCAAGACGACCACCACCTTGCTGAATAGCCACAGCAGGAACGTCTTCACCGCTCACACCTCCTCAAAGGCTCTCGTGCGGCCCATGACCCTGTCGGGGCATTGGTTCGCCTTGGAGCTCGGAGTCCAGCACCTTCAGATATGTCTCAGGATCTTCCTTGAACACAGTGGGGCACCCCCCGCAACAGAAGTAAACGCGTCGCCCCGTGTAGTCCACAAAGATATTCTGGTTAATGGCGCCACCCATAACAGGACAGAGCTTCTGTGCCACTTCAGTCGCGTGGGCGGGCCGGGTCTCTGTCTGCCCTTCTCCAGATTCAGGAGCCGTTCGGAGTTGCTCATCGAGCTTCCCGAGGTATTTCTCCGGGGCCTTCTTGAACTCACCCACGCACATCTGGCAGCAGAAATACACGCGCCTGCCCTCGTAGTCAGCATAGATGTTCTTGTCAATCGGTCCACCCATGACGGGACAGACTTCCTGCGCGATTTCCGTTTCCCCGGCGGGTGAGGTCCCCTCTACTGGCACGCCGCCTTCCGCAGGCGCCGCAGCTCCAGAGACTCCTTCTCCTCCCTTGCCACAGCCGAAAATGGAACCCGCCACGAGAACCACCAAAGCCAAACCCGCAATCAGAAGGGCACTTGACTTCATCGTCGTATCCTTTCATCCAGGAGTTGAGACCACACTTGCCAAAACATGTCAGTCAGAGCGGCCTTCGTGTCCGGTAAAACCACTCCCCACATTCATTCCTGCACAAATCGCTTTTTCTCTGTTCGTTGGCGATCACCTCCACTCATTCCGTTGTTTCCGATTGAGCTCCCACGTCATCGGCAGTCGGCATAGAACGGGGGACCTCTTTCCCCACCAGCATCTCCAGTTGGGCCACCCGCTGGGCATGATCGGCGAGCGACCGTTCGTACGAAAGCTGAAACTCCAGCAACGCGCGCTGGCCGTCAAGCAGGTCCAGGAAACCTGCCTTTCCCACTTTGAATGCTATCTCGGTCACCTTCAAGGATTCCTTTGCCTTCGGAATCAGCATGTTTTGGTACAGGTCAAGCTTGCGTTCCGCGTCGCGTACGGCGTAAGCGGCCAACTTGACATCGGATTCGAGTGTGTTCTCTTTATCACGAAGCGAATTCTGCGCGCTGCGCAATTGAGCCTCTGCCTGCCGCGTTGCTGCTTCGTACTTGCCCCTCCAGATCGGCAGGTTAAGCGAAACCATTGCCATGACAGGGTCCTTGCCACTGTCCCGAACGCCGCTCATCCTTGCGGGGCCAGTCTCCATGTAGTTCAGCCCGAGCGTGATATCTGGATAGTAGTTTTTCCTGGCAAGCTCGACAGAACTTTGCCGTTTCCCGATTTCGGATTCCAGTGCTCTCAGCTCAGGGTTTGCTTCCTTGAGCCACGCAAGCAGCTCCTCGTCATCAGCCTGGATGCGTTCTGCTGGAAGGCCGTGGGGCCAGGGCACCGGCTGGTCAGCGGAGCGACCAAGGACGGCATTGAGCTTTGCAGCCAGAGGCCCGCGAAGGTCCTTGAGCGTGTTCAGCCGATCCTCCAGCTTGCCCAGTTCCAGCTGTGCCCTGATCATATTGGGGTGGCCGGCTGCTGCGGCCATGTACCTGGTCCGGGCAACCTGTTCCAGGTACCTCACCAGCGCCACGTTTTCCCTGGTAATGGCAACGGCGCGGGAAAGATGGTAGTACTCTGCATAGGCACTTCTCACCCGGTAGAAGAGCTTCAGTTTGGCCGCCTCGTACTGTTGCTGCGCTACCATAGCCGCCTTAGAAGCCACGTCTGCACGCAGGCGCAGTTTGCCGAACCACGGGAACATCTGTGAAATGCCAAGCCTCTGCCGCTGGGGGCCGACGCGGGTCTCGATCTCACGGACAAAATACCCGTAGGTGAAGCGCGGATCGGGGAGTGCCCGCGCCTGCGGGATTCTTTCCACCGCGGCTTTCCACCTATGGAACGCCGCACGCAGTCCAGGATTGTTCAAGGCCGCGTACGCCAGGTAGTTCTGGAGGTTGGACTTCTCCGTCAGTTCCGGCAAGGGGTCGGTTGCGCCGTTCTCGTAAAGCAAGTGCTCTTCCTCGCGAGGCCCCCCGAAACCCTTCTGTGCCGCCTTGGGCGACTCATACGGCGCAGGTGACGGATACAAGCCTGCGCAGCCGCCCAGTGCCACGATGCACGGAAGCAAGAGCACGGTCTTCTTGAACTTCACCATGAGCTCAGCTTGGTCCAGAGAACTGTCAGGTACACTGAGTTAGTAACAGCACTATTCCTATTTGTTCAATAGTCTTTTCTCGGCCAACCTCTCTCCTCGGCTCGAAGGGTCAGAAAAGCGGAAAAGATGCGCTCCTGCCGGCCGTTCGCACCCGGGATCCTGCGCCGAGCACGTTGCTGAGTTCAAACGCGGCCGCGGTGCCCTTTCCCGCCAAGTCGCTCAAACAGTTGCGTTCATCAGGGTTCGTCCGCGGCTCTCTTCTGTATGACGAAGACAGCTATTCCCGCCAGCAGGTTCGCCGCGAAGCTCGGAAGCCGCACGTAGGAAGGCGAGAAGAACACCTTGTGCGCGATGCTCAGGCGTCTGTCCTTGCAGAACTGGTGGAAGTCCTTGACGCTCAGCGGGTGCACGTTGGGAGTTTCGTACCAGTCGTACGGCAGCAAGCGCGTCACGGGCATCTTGCCCCGCAGCAGAAGCTGCAGGCGCAGCCTCCAGTGCCCGAAGTTCGGAAAGCTGATGATCGCCCTCCGGCCTATCCTCAGCATCTCCTCGACAGTTCTTACCGGCTCAAGGGTCTGCTGGAGGGCCTGGCTCAGGATGACGCAGTCGAAGGAATGCTCGGAGAACATGGCCATGCCTTCCAGCATGTCGCCGTGGTAGACCGGCACCCCCCGCCTGATGCATTCCTACTGTGAAAACCTTACGTACCGGCACGACGGGGCGAGCTGAAAGAAACACCCTCAAGCACGGCGCAGAACCGAAGATTCCAAGCATCGGGAGGCTTCGAAGGCTTGCTTCATCC
>JAUWZH010000292.1 GCA_030615435.1 Candidatus Brocadiaceae bacterium
GATTCAACTGCAGGGGGCGAAATCCCCCGCGCTCACAGTATTTCACGTACTTCGCATACGCATAACTCCCGTCGACCGTCTCGGCAGGCTGGAGCTCCAGGGAATCCTCACACCACGCCGCCGCCGGGTTCGCCTCCTGGCGCACCTCACCCGCCGCCGCCTTCATCTCGGGCGGCACCTCGAACTGTCCCCGTCGCCGCAGACGCCAGAGCCCCCGCAATGCCCAGAGGAATATCCCGGGGAGTTCCTCGCACAACTCCTCCACCAATTGCGGCATTGGCCGCTGATCCCGCTCCTCAATCTGCACCCGGAACGGCATGATCAACAGCCTTCGCCACGTGGCATTGGAACGATCTATGATCTGCGGCGTCTCGTTCGTCGACACCATGAACCGCGTTGGCAAGATCGCCTCGAACTGCGAACGGTACTTCGGATTGATCGTGACCGCATCGCCCCCGCTCACCGCCTTGAGCGTCATCAACCCCACGCGGTCGATATGCCCCCACTCCGTCGCCTGATTCAGCAGCTTCCCCACCAACGGTTCCAGCGCGTGCGGCAAGTGCAATTGCTCGAGCGGCGCCGCTGCACAATTCTGCGGCCCGATGAGGTTGCGCACCACGGACATGATCACGCTCTTCCCGTTCTGCCCCTCACCCACCATGACAAGAATCTTCTGGTAACGTTGATCCGGCAACAGCGCGTATCCGCACCATTCGGCCAGTAGTTGCCGCGAACCTTCGTCGGGCAGGACTTCGCCCAGGAATGCCTCCCAGCGCGGGCAGGCGGCCTTTCGGCGGAACGAATACGGTAGACCGTTGAGCGCAAACAGGTCCGGCGTGTGACGCTGCAATTCCCCGCCGGCATCGAGCTCTCCCGATTTCGCCGAACAAAAGAACTTCTCCACGTCCAGCAGCCCATTTTGCAGCACGAGCACGTCCGGTGCGGGTCGCCCGTCTCTCCAGAACGGCGCTTCCCACGCCGTCGGCAGAATGCTCGCCGCCTCCAGATTTATGAGCGCGTTCGAGATCACCGCGCGGCTCGGATCCCCATCGATCTGACTCGTCTCGCCCCGCCGACGCACGAGCCACGGGCGGCCGCGCACGAAACCCGCCACGTACGCGCCCAGCGCACGATCCGACATCTGCGCGTAGTGTTGCCCGTTCCACGAATAGAACGCCTCCCGCCAGAAGGCCAGTCGCCAACCTTGGCGCAACGCCGCGCGCCCGCCCGGAGTGTACCCCTCTTCTAGGAACAAGCGCGCGATCTCGCGCGGCTTCCAGCGCCCGGGCCCCGAATCTCGTACCGGGTCCGGCAGCGGCACCGCGTCCTCGAGCCGCTCGCGCATCACAGCAATGAAATCGGGCATTACCGCTCATCGCTATCGGGGTCCCTGATCGGCCTACAGGACAACATCAGCTCGTTCGGATCCTTCGTCGGTTGGCAATCCACCACGAAAGCCTCGCCCGGATATTGCAACTCCCAGAGCCGCGCCGCCACGCCCAGCACAAACGCATCCCCGCCCCGGTCCGACTCGTGGACCACATACACCCGCCCGATCCCCTCAAGCATCTCCAGGGACAACTTCTCGACCATCTGCGCGCCCGGAACGCCCAGGGCCGGGAAATTATGCGACCACAGCGTCCAGCAGTCCGACTCGCCCTCGACCAGGATCACGTATCCGGCCTTTCGCGCCATGTCGAGCTTGTCCAGCCCGTACGGAACGATCTCGCCGTCCTCGGACTTGCCCGACCAGCGGCTCCCATCCCCGGCCGCCAGGGCTGATCGGATGCGCGTACGAGGCGCGCGGGTCCCATCGGCCATGAAATACGGGATCATGACCATGCCGCGCTCCTCGTACACGCGCCATTTCCGCATCAGATCCGCGTCGCGGCCCGTCGCGGCGGCCAGGGCATCGATCATCAGCGCAGCCGAGGCCGGCGCGCGCGCTGTGCCAGTGTTCTGATCGCTTGATTCTCGACTTTTGGGGGAACGGGGGAGCGGCTCCCCGCGAAGTTCACAGACCGCACGGACGTGACGGCAGAGCTTCCCGAAGCCCCACGCCTCACAATCACACTGCCACGCCCCGGATGTCCGATGCTTGACCAAGTGCTCCGGCCGGCCCGGAAACTGCGCGTGCCAGAGCCCATCGTAGCCCGGCCAGGTGCCCTCGATCGGCTCGATCATCGGCGCCCCTTTGTCCGGGCGTGGCTTGCGCGGCTTCTTCTTCGGCTTCCCGTCCGCCTGGCCCCGTTCCGGCAGCACGATCCCCGCCCGATCCGCCAGGAGCTTCAAGGTCGTCGGAAAATCGAGCTTGCCGATGCGCATGACGAACTCGAACACGTCCCCGCCCAGTCCACAGCCGAAGCACTTCCACAATTGCTTATCCGGCACCACGTGGAAGGATGCCTTCGTCTCCTCATGGAACGGACACGGGCCCCAGAGGTCCCGACTCCCCGACCGCGGCGTCAAATCAACATGCTCCCGCACGACCGCGACCAAGTCCGTCGCCGCCCGTATCCGCTCCTTCAGCTCGTCACGTTCCATCCCCACTCAGCCCGTCCTCCGTGCCCTCTGCGTCTCCGTGGCTATTTTCTGTCCTGTCCGCACGAGATTGCGCGGCGCGGCGCTGAATGCGGCCCGCCCGACGTCGCCTCTTTCGGCGCACTCGCTTGGGGTTCTTCGGCGACAGGAGGGGCGATCGCTTCCAGCCCCCACTCGTCGAGCAAATGCCGTTGCGGCTCGCCATCCTTGACCACTTCGATCAGCACGTCTACGGTTCCGTCCAGATACTCCGTGCGATCCAGCACGGTCCCCTCGAGCCCCGTGCATCGATCCTTCACCTTCTGCCCGAGTTTGACGACCATTTCCGCCTCCTTCCCGTTTTCCCTGACCGTTCCCGCCTTCGCGGGCCTCCATAGCGCCGCTTCGGCGCGCCGGAGGCTCCGTGTCCTCTGTGCCTCTGTGGCTACTTCAGTCCTTCGCCTCCGCCGGCATCTCGTCCCACGTGCGCCCGTCAAGAATCCTCCCAGCGGCCTTGCGGCGCACACGGAGCATGACATATTCCCCGCTCGCGGAATCTGTGCCTTGGTGGCCATTCCACGGCGTTGTCTCCGGCCACCACGTCCCATCTCGCTCGAGTGTGCCCCATCTAACTCCGCCAGGTATTTCGCCCTGATATTCGACCTTCGCTCGCCACTCGCCCCAATGCTTAAAAAAGAACGGCGTGCCCGCCGCCTGGCACGCATCCCGTGCCGCCCGCGCCCAATCGGGATGAAGGGGCCGCGCACCCGGCCCCGTCTCGCCCCCGCAGATCAGCCAGTCGATGCCGTCAAGATGCGCGGCCCAATCCATGGGGCCGATAGCCGGCTCGTAGCTGATGAATCGCACCGCCGCCG
>JAUWZH010000142.1 GCA_030615435.1 Candidatus Brocadiaceae bacterium
TGTCCTGCCGCATGAGATGTGCCACCTGGTGCTGGCGGAGTTGTTCGGCGAGGCGGTCTGCCCGCTGGCGCTGGGTGAGGGGCTGGCGATGCTGGCCGAGGCGTCGGTGGACAACTCGCGGATCGTGCTGGCCGGGGCGGCCCTGACGGGGGAGAGGAAGATTCCGCTCGCCCGGCTGCTGCTGATGGAGCGCTGCCGCGAGAAGGAGGCGGCAGTCTTCTACGCCGAGGCGTTCAGCTTCGCCGAGGCTTGCGAACCGACCGTGTTGCGGTGGCTGGCCCGCAAACGGCAAAGGTTGATTGAGTGAGGTAGAAGGAGGAGGTCCAGATGGGGAGTATCGTCAACTTAGATCGCCACGAGATCGAAAGACGAAAAGAGCGCATACGAAGAGCGTGGGAATACGAGGAAGTGGACCACATTCCAATGGGTTTCGTTCTCGAGGATTTCAGCAAGTACACCCTGAGGGAGCAGTGCCAAAACGGCGAACTGCAGTTGGAGATAAACCGCACGAATGTCGAGCGGCTCCTCCGACTTCTTCCCGATGACTACATCCCGACCGCGAGGCTGTGGCCCGGGTATGTGACCATCGCAAGCATGTTCGGCCTGGAAATCCATTGGAGCGACAACCCGAACCAGGCTCCAGGGGTCCTGCATCATCCGATCTCTGATATCTCTCAGGTATATGAGCTAAGGATGCCTGACCCTGCCGAGGATGGGCTCATGCCCTTCAACCTCAAGTGGCTCGCCATCTTTCGGGATAACTTCCCCGAAGAAGTCTCCCTGACAGGGATTGACCTTGGTGGTCCGCTGAACACTGCCAAGGACCTGTTCGATACCGACCTTCTCTTCACGGCCATGTACGATTCTCCAAAAGAGTTTCACTATTTCCTGAGCCTCGCCACGGAAGTCCAGATCCAGGCTTTGAGGGAGATCCTGAACGCCGTTGGAGATATCAACCGTTTGACTTCTATTGACTTTGATCCCATCTGGGCCCCGGAAGGAAGGAAAGGATTCGTCTCCGATGACGTTTGCGCGTCCTTGTCGCCTGGAATGTTCCGGGAGTTCAGCCTGCCGTACAACAGCAGGATATTTCAACTATGGCGGGGCGGAAGGCTTCATAACTGCGGCCCTCATCCAGCCATTGATCTGTACCTGCACCACAATCCGGAGATCAATGGGTTAAACTGCTCCTTCAAATACACGAAGCCCGACCTCCCCAAGATCAAGAGGGCATTCAGAGGCAAAGGCATTGTGGAGCTTATGTATGACAACGGCGAGTCCGCCGGAGAAATCATCCGCGGCTACGAAGAAGTCGCAAGTGTTCTCGCGCCCGACGTGGTGGCTATGCCCGTGGTGTGGTTGGATGAGACCTGGACGGACGATGCCATCAGGGATATGCACCAAGGACTGAGGAGGGTCTCCGAACGATACGCCAGGGAGATGAACTGGACTCAGGATGGCTGACGAAGCGAACCGCTTTGTGGCCTGACATGATGAAAGTGCGATGTGTTCTGTGGGGGCGTTGCAGGGCCGGCTGCTGGATGAGCTGTTGAAAGCGGAGAGTGCGGGAGGCGAAGGTGCTGGCAGCGGTGTGGAAGGAGGACTATAATCGTCAGCGGCCGCACAGCGCGCTGGAACATAAAACGGGACGTGCCGAAATGACGAACAGGGAGCGTTTCAAGCGTACGCTCAATTTCGAGCCGGTCGACCGGCTGCCGATGTACGAATGGTGTTCTTGCTGGGACAAGACACTCGAACGCTGGAAATCGGAGGGATTGCCGCCGCATCTCCGGGAGCACGATGACATTGCAAGGCATTTCGGCCTTGACGTGGTGAACAAGATGTGGGTCTCTCCCCGAACGACTATGGACGATGAAACAGAATATGTTTCCGATATGGGGAGCTATGAGAAACGCAGGGAGGAGCTGTATCCCGAGGATCCTCTGGAGTCAGTCTGGCACATTGCCGGGGGGCGATGGGAGAAGGTGACCAAAGACATGGCCGAACGGTGGGCAGGGGAACAAGCCAGGGGGGACGCTGTCATCGTGATGGAGCTGGAGGGCTACTTCTGGTACCCGAGGACCCTTTTGGGAATTGAACGTCATCTTCTCTCCTTTTATGATCTTCCCGATGTCCTCCACAACATCAACGGCGACCTGGCTGAATATAACCTGCGCGCCATAGACCGAATCACTGAGATATTGGCCCCCGATGTAGCGGTCATTGCGGAAGATATGTCTTACAACCACGGACCGATGCTCTCGAAAGGGCATTTCGATGAGTTCATGGCTCCCTATTACCGAAAAACGACGAGCAAGCTCGTGGAACGTGACATCATCTGTATGGTGGACAGCGACGGCGACATAATGCCCTGTGCCTCCTGGTTTGCCGATGTCGGTGTGGATGGCTTTGAACCGCTCGAGCGTCAGGCGGGGGTGGACATCGTCGAGCTGCGCCGGCGCCACCCCAACCTGAGGATCATCGGCGCCTACGACAAGATGGTCATGCCCAGGGGCGAAGCGGCGATGCGTGAGGAATTCGAGAGGATTCTGCCGGTGATGAAACAGAGAGGATATATTCCCTCCGTTGATCACCAGACTCCGCCGGGTGTATCACTTCATAACTACAGGATATATGTGAATCTGCTTGAGGAATACTGCACGCGGGCCGCTGCTGCCATGGACAGAGTGCCTTCCTGAACACTTTCAACGAATGCACGGATATCACCTGAGGGAGCATCTGCCTGCTCTGTTCTTTCCACTGGGAAAATATCAGAAGATCCGCGTGGACTTCTGGAGATGTGTCACGGATCTCTTTGTCCGCAGTTGGACCAGGAAAGTCTATGAATGGTGTGACCGACACGGACTCAAATTAACGGGCCACCTCATGCAGGAAGACACGCTAACTTCTCAGATTGACGCGGTGGGAGCATGTGTGCCGCATTACGAGTACATGCATATTCCCGGGCTGGATCAACTGGGAAGGGAAGCCCCCACGTGGATGAAGGGTGACCGGGGAATAGCCACTCATTCTCACCGTGAAACAGGCAAGCAGTGCAGCCGCTCAACTCGGTCGTCCCCGGGTTTTCTGTGAATGCTATGCCTGCTGCGGTCAGAATATGAGTTTCGAGGATCGCAAATGGATCGGGGATTGGTTGGCCGTGCTCGGTGTGAACCTGTTCGATCCCGCCCGTGGCTGGCCGATGCCCCAGCCGAAGGCTACTTCATTCCGAAGGAGTCTACGAGTTGGATCCGCAGGGCGTTCGAAGGCTTGCTCTGCAAAGTCACCTTCTCTTCGCCCTCGCCCTGCTCCACGGTGTAGGTGACCCAGAGGTAGAGCTCAACGCCGGGCGCGAGGTTTCCAACCACCTGGCCGCTCTCGCTCATCGTCCTCATCTGCACGGCGCCCCGGCCGTCCGCGTACGGGCCGGCCCAGACCTGGTACTGCTTCGCGCCCTCAGCCTCCTCGAAATCCACGTGGCACGCGGTGCCGTCGTAGCCCCAGTCGGGATCCCGAACGCCAAGGAGCCTCACGGCCGGCAGGGTGCCCTCCTCGCGCATCCGTGCGATGGGGTTCGCCAACTCAGCAGGAGCTTCCGGCAGGGGCATGCGAACGCGGTTCTGCGCAACAGCCTCCTCAGTGGCGTGCCAGGGGCTCTCATACTCGGCGATGAGGTCGCCCAACAGCACGTCGTTCTCCTCGGCATGCGTGGGCTGGATGTCGTTGACGTAAAGGATGTGGGTCCGGCGCGTGATGATGATCTTCTCCAACCTAAGCGGAAGGTCAACCACGCCGATCCCCTCCGGCTTGCCGCCGGCGTAGCGCCACCAGGTGGTGCCGTATTCCCGGAAGTTGTCGTACGGTGCGTGGCTTGGGAGCTCGAAGCGGACGTAGCGCCAGCCGTCGAAGTTGAAAGAGGACCAGGAGTGCAGATCGTCGCAGTTCCATTGGTCCTTGCCGCCGACTGAGATCCACATCTCGTCATTGGCGTCGCGCAGGCAGTAGACCACCCTGCCCCAGTCGCTCGCGCCCTTCACCCACAGGCCTATCGCGAGGCTTTCCCCTGGAATCACGAGGGGATCCTTGGGCTCGACAGCCCTGTACCAGGGCATCACCTTTCGCACCTTGTCCTGTTTGAGGAGCTTCACGGCGAGGGCCGGCCTCCGCTCGGGATCATCCACGACGCTCGTGCCCATCTTGCCCCAGAAACGGGCCGTGTCGTAATTGTTGGTCTCGAAGATCTCCTCGAAGTCTCCTTTCTCTTCGGAAAGCGACCAGGCGCCGTCGCCGAGCGAGGCTATAGTCTGTTCGTAGTTGACCTCCGGTCCCCGCAGCAGGGGCCCGACGTCCCATGTGCGGCGGTTGCGCTCGCGGGCCCACTCGACGCTGTCGGAGTGGTCAGGCTCGCCCACCCCGATGGACTCAAACTCGTCTACCCCGTGGACGTAGATCACCGAGGGACCGGTCGCAACAGTGACGGCCCCGTTTTCACTTTGGAGGGCGATGGTGTTGTCATTTGCGTCTGTGACTTTGACCGTGCCGTCCTCCTTCAAGCGCAGCGTCACAGGGCGCTTGCCGCGCAGCGTCCAGAGCACGTGGAGCGGCCCGCCCTTTTCCTGGGGCTTGCTGAACTTGAGGCAGTAGGTAGATAGCGAACCCGTGGGGAGCCACTTCTCGAACGTTGCTCTGTCAAGCATCCGTGTCATGGTGGCGTAGTGCGCGTAGTCCGGCTTGGGTGCGCAGTAGGGGATGCGGCGGTGGGCGCCGGTTGCGCTGTAGTGCCCCAAACCGCCGTAGTCGCCGAGGTCGAAGGCGTTCCGACCGGAGTAGAACTCCTTGATGCCATAGGCCATGCAGATGAGGACCCAGCGGTCGTGGCGATTGGCCTGCTCCCACCAGGTGCACGCGCCAGGCGCACTGGGGATTGCAGCGCCTTCGACGTGCACGAGATCAGCGTCGGGTTTGCCGAACTTGCGGAACTCTTCCCTGAGTTCATAAATCCGGTGGTCACTTATCTGATGTAGCTGCTGCTCGGGCAGACGCTCGAAGTGGCAGATGTCCAGCCCGCTTCCGTCTATCAAGTCCTTCGGAAACCCTGCCCTGAGGAGCGGCACCACGAAGAGAGGATCGCCCCAGGGGATGAGTATCCTTACGTCTGGCCATTCCTCCCGCACCCCTTCGGCCGCCGCCTTGGCCGTGTTGAAGAAGACGCGGATAGCGCGCTCTTCGCCTTCCGTGAGCTCATACGGGGGATCACCCCAGTAGCTGGGGTAGTTGGCACAGGTGAGCCGTCGCGAGATGCTGGGCTCGGCGAAGAACGTGATGAGTTTCGGGTTGTCGCCCTGGCTCTGTCTGATCTTCTTCACGGCCTCCTTCTTGTACTGCTCGTATGCTTCTTCGTCGAGCGGCTCCTCGCCGGCCCAGTCCCACTGCGGAGTGATGGGCCAGGCGTTCGCTGGATGGCGGTTGTCCGGCATCCGCCCTCCGGCCCTGCGCATCACTTCGTCCCCCTTCTCCACGGAGGGGGTGTAGTGCCCGCCGTTCCAGTAGCCCATGATCGGCCCTTCCCCCGTCCACTCGGGGTCGCGGGTGTCCTCGTGAAGCCGCACGAAGCTGCGCTTCTCGGTCCACTTGCGCTCACCGTACTGCATCGAAACAGCGATGTCGTGGTAGCCGTTTTTCTCAACCGCCATCTCAAACTCTGGCGTCACAACCCCGCCTGCAGGCACGGAGAGAGTCTTCTCCTGGCGCGTGGTTTCCTCCCCGTCGTCACTGACGGTCTCGACCGTCAGAGTCACTTCCTGGGGCCCATCTGTCCTGTTCTCGAGCCGTACGTCGTATGCGGGAACGTCCGGTGCCACCCAGGAGTGCCCGAACACAGTCGGCAACACCTCCATATGCACCTCAGGGCGCCGCAGCGTAAGCGCATATATGTGCACTCCGCTCGGTAGACCAGCGCCGTGCCAGCCGTAGTGGATCGGGTCGGGATAGCTTCTGAACTGCTGCACCTTCTTCGTCAGCTCGATATCCACCCAGCCCATGTCGGCGAAGCTTGAGAGCATCCCTGCGTCAAGCGGTATCTCCACCAGCCACAACTGTACCGCGTTGCCGTTCTCGAGCCTCACGGGCAGTGGCTTCACCGCTGCCTCACGGGCGTAGACCGAAGGCACCTCGCCCTCAAAGACCATCGAAAAGCTGCACTTGCCCCTGTAGAACTGAGCGGAGACGACAGGCGCACTGTTCTCGCCCGCGTCGAAGCCGGCCACTAGATACATCGTGTCATAGCGTCCGTTAGGGATCCGAAGGCGAATCCGCGCTGGGTCAACCGTGAAGGCGTCGGTGCAGCGATGAACCTGGGAGAGGAACGGCCGGTGTCCCTCCATGTTCGCCTGGCGAAGGACGCTTCGGCCCACGTCAATGTGATCCGAGCCGCCGTTGAGCGCCGGATCGGCAAAGGCGAAGGGTATTCCGTCCACACGGACCGTCTCTCCGAATGGCAGAGCGTCCGCGTGTACCGCGGCGCCCTCGACAAGCTCCCTGTCCCGCACGTAGCCGTCCAGCGGGATGGGCTCGTAGACGCGTTCGCTCTTGGCAAGGGGCTTCACTGAAAGCTCCGCCAGTCGCACTCCAGGGTCCATGCCCAGCCGGATCACGCCGGAGGTCTTCAGGCCCTCGCTCTCGTGGTCGAAAATGAGGCGGCCGTCCACCCAAGTGCGAATCCAGTCCTGGCCGATCTCATAGCGGATCAGGAACCATTTCTCGTCCCCCAGCGGCAGCTCCGCCATGTCCCTCTCAATCGCCACCCGCATCCTGGGATCCCACGTGGGAAGGGTC
>JAUWZH010000188.1 GCA_030615435.1 Candidatus Brocadiaceae bacterium
GCTCAGCAGTTCGCCTGTCACGCCCTCTTTGTCGCATGACGGACTGCCGCCTTTCAGGTAGGCACGCGTAGCGCCAACTGCTTGCGCGATCTCAAGCGTGTAATGCGCCCCGTTCAAGTGGAACCGGGTCACGTCTTCGCCGGTTTCCGGGGCGATGATGCGCAAGCCCCCGTCCAGAACCTGGGCTCCTGTGCCGTTGAGGTACTCCGCGGTGCGTGGCGTCGGCATCCCGCCGAGCTGCTCAGGACACACGGGCACGAGCACGAAGCCCCTTTTCAGGCGTTCGATCAGTTCGTCGCGCCGCTTGGGACGCCGGCCGTGCCAGCGGCATGGAATCCCGAGCAGGCACGCGCTGATGAGCACCGGCGGGCAGTAGGGTCGGATGTCGCCCTTGAGCCACAGGTGCTGCTGGCTTTCGACTGTATCGTCTGTCATCTGAGCTGTCTCCACAATCACCCGGCTCCAGAACCGATGGCGCCCTAACCCTCAGGCCTTCACAGCCGCTGGACAGATGTTTCTTTCTACGGTCTTCCGCAGGGGCCGCCGATGGCTTCGAGGTAGAAATGCGCCAATCGCACAAGGGCGCGTCCGCGGGAGAGGCTCTTTCGCCCTTTGTCGATAACCAAGTCCAGGGCCATGTTCACTTGTCTTGCATCGGCCTCATTGAGCATGAACTCCATGATCACAGGCAGCGCGGGCTCCTTTTGCCGTGAGCGGCCGATGTTATCGAGATCAATGGGTTCGTTTTCAACAATCTGCCTGAGTGCAGCAAGCTGCTCCTCCTGCTCCGGAAGGAGCATTGACAGTTCGGCCATTTCGAATCGCTTGAGCAGTCGCTCCAGCAGATAGACCCTTCGTTCTGGCACCTCCCTGCCGCTGAGCTGATTGAGAGTTGCCAAATAGAGTCGGGTCTGATTAGAATCCACCTCCCACACGATGCATTCCGCAGTTCTGTGGCCAAGTGCCTTCAGAGCCCTTAGACGGTTGTGGCCATTGATGACCTGGAACTTGCTCTTCCGGCGTGGATGCGGTCGAACCGCCAGAGGTTCGTAGTTGCCACTGCGTTCGATATGGCGCTGGAGTTTTTCCAGTGTCCGCGCGTCCATGTGATTGCAGTTCTCTGGGTGCGGCACCAGCAGTTCGATTCGAATCTTACGGACCATGATTCATTCTCGTTCAGCTTCATTGAAAAGGTTCTGCTGTCTCGGCTTGGTCGGGTTGCCGGCCCACTCACCAGCGATGCTGCATGATTCAGTAGCGAGGTCTGGATTCTTGCAGGCGCACACACGAACAGACAGCCCATATGCTTGAGCGATCTCCCGGAGCCGGGCATAAATGCTGCGCCGCACTTCCGTCGGCAACGCAAAAACCGTTGACTTCTCGGCGTGGATGGGGATGCGTCCTCCTGCCTTGAACTGCGCCAACAACGGTTTCAACAAAGCCGCGTCCCTTATGTGCTGTTTGAGCGAATACACCACACCTGCGCGGAGGAACAGGGTACTGGCCGCGATCTGACTTACCCCCGCCCCCTTGAGGGCCGAGCAAAGGCATTTTAATGTGGCGGCGTCATCGGTCAATCCCGGCAGAATCGGGTCCAACCTGACCTGCGTCATGATGCCGCTTGCCACTAATTGCCCTATTTGCGCCAGTCGTGCTTCCGGCGGGGGACTGTGGGGTTCGAAGGTGCTGAGCAGTTCACGGTCCAACGTGGTCAGACCCACTTGAGCTCGGACCTGCGAAGCGTGTGTTTGCAGCAGCTGCATATGGCGTTCGGGGATATGTCCTTTAGTGAGGAATGCAATGCCCATCCCCCTCTTGAGAAGATACTGAAAGACGTCGTACGCCATGTCGAGCACTTCAGGGACCGGCTGAAAGACGTCGCTCGAAGGACTGAAATACACGGCAGCAGGCCTGGTGCGCTTCCGCGATAGTTCCTCCCGAAGCTTAGTGAAAGTATTCCTGTAGAACATGATAGTCCCTTCACCTGGATACGTGCTGTAAGCGCGGGTGTAACAATAGATGCACCCGTGGGTGCAGCCAGCCGTCAGGTTCACGGTAGGTATACGTGAAAGGCACGCCAGGCTCGACGGCGTCAGCACGGCGGATTTGCGATCTACCTGGACGATCTCTACCATAGTCGTTGCCCATCCAACGATTTCAAAGCATCATCCCTCGAATCACCCAACGCATAGCAGTAGTGCCCCCTGAGCCCAAGCTGCTTCGTCATGTCAATGGCGACAAGGCCCGAAAGACCTGCCCGATCACAGTGTGCCCGCAAGTCTGACGGCCTGAGGTCGGCATCCTGAACAACAATAAGGTCGCACCAATCGTTCAGCCTCTCGATGATACTTCCGCCGTCTCTGTTCCGCAAGGCGCTGCGTCGAAAGCGTCTGCGTGGCAGAAAAACTCGGTCGGCCGGTGTATCCAGTGGCTCGTCTGCGTCCTGTGGGTGCATAAGCGTGTAAAGCCCACGGTAGTACTGTGACAAGGAAACCTGTTTGAATGTTCGCCCTCCGCCAATCCATGCCCGAGAATTAGAAATAAGAAGGGCCGACGCACCGGGCTGGCCGCGCCCCAGGCAACGCGAAGGCAGGCAGTTCTTCCAATCACTGCCCGCGAAATCCCGCAACCACGGAATTTGCGCCGGAGAAAGGGAGTCGATTTGGAAATCGCTCAAGTTGTTGAAGAACCGCGACGCCAGTGCCACCCGCAGCCCGCGGGCCGGAGGAAACGGCTCATCAGCGGAGAGCCAGTCCCGGTAATCTGCCTTTATGATCGTGAGGCTGTCGGTAAACCGACGCACATCGCGTTGAGCAAAGAAGCGTTTTGGCCCCATCGGCCAGAGGTCCAACGCCCATACCCGAAATGTGGGGCGGGTATTCTGTCCCGCAAAGAAGCCCCCGAGTTCCCGGCAAACTCCTGCCGCAAGGACGCCACTACCCGCGCCAAGATCAATGAGCTCAACAGTCGCCATCGACTTGTACCTTCCGCTTGGACTCGACTGCCGTCCTCATAAATACGGAACTATGATTTGCTGAGTTATCCGTCCGGCACGCTCACTTGCGCGAGGATCGGTGCCAGGTCCGACGAACGATGCAAAAGCATTGACAACTCGGAAACTTTCCCGGCGCGCTCTGTGCCTCGCGCACAAATACAAGAGAACCGAATTTCCAGAATCGATGGACAACCTGTGCTGCCGATAATGGTAGAAAAGAGATGGGCTGCCGTGCGCGACAACCGTAATGAGCGGGAGGAATTGCGGGTCATCTATCGCTCTTGGCCACTTGAGCTTCGTTAGAAGATAGCAAGGATTCCGAAGTGTGCTTGTTCCAGCGGCGAGATCGCGCTTGGCGGTGTGCGAGGATGTGAGCCCGAAACACTCAAATGCGAGCGCACGCCCGAGAGCAGCTTGCCGGTTTGCACAGCCTGGCCGCGCCTCCACCTCTTTCAAAAGGGCGTCAAGCAGGCTGAAGTATGTGTAGCAGTACTGGCGCTGCCACATGGCATCGAAGCCTGAGCCTATGTATTCGGTCCAAGCACGCCTCAGAGCGCCCAGACGTTGGCGCGCTTCTTGCGTGTTATGTATCAGGGACGGTCCCCAGTACTCAGGCCATGTGTTCAACTTGAGATCGAAGGCGCCGTTAGATCCCATAGTGAGCTGCGTCAACAGCTTTCTCTGCTCCAGCACCCTCAGGAGAGCACTTCGCATGTAAGTTCTTGCCAGCTTCCTGGTTGATATCCGCAACACTTCCAACGGCTCTCCCGAAACCATGGGTTCACGAGCACTGGGCCTTCAGGAGCGATTATACGCGAACGGGGCAGAGCCTGTATCCGATTTGGTCGCTACTGTCCGATGAAATCACCCTTTTTCGGTATTTCGCTGTCCCGACGGGCCCACTCCGGCCAGTCGCAGGGCTCTGTCGGCGAAAAGCGTCAGGCCGGCCGGAGGAAGTCAGGAGCGATGCACAATAGCTTCTTCGAATGCCGCGAGCTGTTGCTCGGTGTCCTTGATGAGGGTGATGGGCCGTAGGGCGGCCTCGGAGACGGCGGGTGGATTCGGGCTGCCTGCCAGGGCGAGGAGGGAGTCCAGGATGTCAGGCGCCAGGCGTAGCAAGGCGAGGATCTGCGTCACGCGGGCTCGGGTGAGACCTTCCCGTCGGGCGATTGCCGCCTGACTCTCGACCTCCCGGGCGTCGAGTTGCCTGCGCCACTCCATGGCGATGCGAAGCGTCTCCACGATTCGCGGCGGCTTGCCGGGCTTGGGCGGCTCCAGCGGCTTGGGAGGAGCGAAGCTCCGCCGGGGCAAGGCCACAGCACTCACCAGGCGCTCGGCCGGGACGACGCGTTCCAGACGACTGATGTTGCCGTTCTCGACCGCGCCCCACGGCCCTAAGGTGACCTCGACGGTGAGTCGGTACTCGGGCTCGGAATACTTGCCGTGCGGAGGCGTAACGTATAGAATGCGGAAGTAGACTTCTGGGGCTCCCGTGGGAGCCGGGTTAGTAGAGGGTCGCCTCCGGGCGACCTTGCATCCCCGTCTACGAACCCGGTTAGTAGAGAGGTTGACAAGGGGAGCCACAAGGCCGTAACAGCTTGCGCTTGCGTGGTTTACAGACGGAAGCTGGCAGGCGCGTATGTTGCCCTCTACTAACCCCTTTGATTGCCAGCGGTTAGGCACTACTGGGCGCATCCGCGGAGTGCTCAGCACGGCGGGGCGGGCACTGACGGAATCAGGGTGAGCGTGGGGCTTCCGCCGCGAGTTTCAGTTCCCGACGTGTCTTGGCGTCCACACCGAGCAGTGTCAGCACTTTCTCGTGCAGATAGCGTCTGACAAATGAGTTGACGCTGCCGTCCGGGTAGAGTGCCCGGTTCGCTATCAGCGTATTGAGCCTGTCCTCGAAGCGCTTCTCCGGGACGCCGCTCTTTTGCCGCAAGTTGTCTCCTGAGAAGCGGACGTTCTCCCAGAGCCAGCCCCACTCATCTGCTTCCGAGGTGCCGGCAGCTTTGGTCAGTCGTCTCCGACGGCGCACGCTGATGTGCATCCACGCGGCGGCGATGTTGACGTACTCCTTGTGGCTTGCGACGAGGAGAACAGCCTCGGGCTGCTCTTTCTGCTTGACCCCGTCAAGTGCATCTTCGAACCTGTTTCTTCTCAGGATGCCCCCTGGAATGCGTCGCCTTGCCGTCTAAAAGCGGACAGTTCAGGAGACGCGGATTACGCGGATGCCCGCCCGGCTCAGCAGTTCGCCTGTCACGCCCTCTTTGTCGCATGACGGACTGCCGCCTTTCAGGTAGGCACGCGTAGCGCCAACTGCTTGCGCGATCTCAAGCGTGTAATGCGCCCCGTTCAAGTGGAACCGGGTCACGTCTTCGCC
>JAUWZH010000333.1 GCA_030615435.1 Candidatus Brocadiaceae bacterium
GGCGAGGATCCGTCTGAGACTGCGGTTCTGCTCGGCGAACTCCAGCTCAAGGACCTCGCAGTTCAGCGACGTCCCTTTCTGGGTGGCTTTCACCGCACCTGTGAAGGTGGCGATCCGGCTGGGGGCGTCGTAGGACATCCCCTCCTCCCAGGAGACCTCGACGGGCTCGTCGTAAAACAGAGGTGCCCGCGAGGCAGGTGCATCTTCGCTGCGGTCCTCGCCGGCGAGGGCCTGCTCTTCCCGCACCTCGGCGCCTTCCCCGACGGGCGGGGACCACACCAGCGTCCCCGCTCCCTCCGAGCGAAACTGGTTGTTGAGCCGGAAGAAAGTAAGCTTCCCGCCGCTGATCCTGAAATCGCTCGTCGTCAGCAAGGCCGGCTCGCCGCTCAGGGCCCCGGCCTGCGTTACGCTTTCCCAGACGAGCTGCCGCCCCCGGCCTTGCTGTTGCCCGAACTCGAACGCCACGCCGCCCTGAGCGGCGATGCGGGTGACCTGGAGCCTGTCGGCGCCCTCACTCTTCCCCACCACCACCGACAGCTTGTCGGCCGTGAGCTTCTTGTCACCGGAGGTCACCACGACGTTGTCACGGAAGGCAACCGTATTCGCGGTGTGCTCGTAAGTGAGGGGACCGTCAGCAGTGATGAGGATTTCCCGCGGCTCTTCCTCGACCTCGAAGGGCATTCCCGAGGCGAGGAAATCCTCCGAGACGTCCAGCAACCTCACTTCGGGCTCAAAGGGGATGACCACCTTCCTGAGGGGAAGGTCCACCTCCAGCCCTCTGCCCGTCAGGGTCATGGCCAACACGTCTTGCCCTTCCGGCCCGAGGCGGTAGCGGCGCATCCGGACCGCTGCGGAGGACCTGACGCTGCGCTCCCTGGTCGCATAGGTAACGTTGTCAGTGGCGATCTCAAAATTCTTGCCCACCGCCTTCACGGAATCGTAGAGAATGACGGTGGCCTTTCTTTCGTCGAACACCGCCCCCTTTGCCGTCAGGAGCACCTCGTCAATCACCACGTCCACACCGCTCGCGGCAGCCACGTCCTTGAACTTAGACACAATCACGGGCGCAACGATCGTATACACCATGTCCCCGGTCAGAATGGCCCTATCGCCCTTGATAATGACCTCCATATCTTCATCCCGGACCTCACGGACGAAGTGCTCAGCCTGGAACTTCACGTTGTTGCTTTCGCCCGCGCCGGCCCGGCTCGCCGGGCCGGGCTGTGGCGCATTGTCTGGCTGCGCGGGGGCGACCACCTGAGGGTCTGTCGCTTCAGGCCGCACCTCAGGGCCCGGGCGCAGCGACAAATGAACCACGATCGCGGCCCCGGCGACCACAATCGCAAACGGCAAGAGCCTCAGTGACACTCTCCGGCCTCTATGTTCAGCTTTCATCTGTTTGCACCGCTCCCAAGAGCGACTCCGCCCCGGCGCCGCTGCTCCGACAGGACGCTGAGGAACTCAGCGCATCCTGCCTTCGACCTCAAGGTCGCGCCGGGGACCACACACTCTCTCAAGGGACCGCTAATCTTCGCCGTCGGGCGAGCCGCGGAAAGGGCTCGTGACCAAATCGAACAGACTCGTGATGGGACGCGTCAGGAGCCTTATCACCTCGTGCTCGAACTTCGGCTCCTGGAGCGTCCCGGTGACGCGGAGCTTCACCAGCTCCTTTTCGACGGGGCGCAGAATAAACTTGAGGGCCGGGCTGATGATGGGCAGACCTCCCTTGGGCAGTGTCGCAGCCACCATCGTCAAAGCAAGCCCTCCATCCTCCAGTTGCACCGAACCGCGTCCGGTAAGCTCTACCCCCCTGCTGGTCAACTGGAACCTCTGCACCTCGAGGCGGTCTTTGCTGAGCCCGAACTGCATCCTTCCCGCGTCGAACGGGCCGCCGGCGCCCGGCACTGAGAGGTGAAGCACGTCCACAAGACCCATGAAAAAAGGCGCCGACCAGACCTGCCCGCCAGCCAGTTCGACCCCGCCTGTCCCCCTGAAGGCCTCCGGGCGGCCGAGGCGGCCGTCCACCTCGAGCGTGCCCGACAGGCGTCCCTGCACGCCATAATCCCTCCCCGCGAGCTCCCTCACGAGACCCCTCAGGTCCAGGCGACGAAACTCGACCGCGCCCTCGTAACGGCCGTTTTGCGTTTCGCCGTCGAGGTCGGCCCTGCCGACGGCACTAAACCAGCCGTCCAGCGCCCGGCCAGTCACAAAAGGGATGAGCGCCATTTCGTTGCTCAAGAGCACGTGGCCGCTCACCGAGTGCATGAACACCGGCACAGGTCTCCACGTCAAGGATGTGTTTTTCAGTTGAACGTCGAGGTAGTAAGAAACCGGCGATCCCTTCGCCCCCTCATAGCACACCCTGCCCGAGACGCTCACCATCCCCTCCGGTCTAAGCTCATCCCATAGCTCTTTCCCTACCCCCGGGATGGACTCAACCACATCCCGACGGAGGTCAAGGTCGGATATCTGCAGCTCGAACTCCCCCTCCTCCTTCGCAAGGTCCATCGAACCGCGGACCGTAACGGAACCCGTGCGTCCGCCTGCGGGAAAGCTCCGGCGCCCTCGCGGGATCGCCGGCGCGCCG
>JAUWZH010000332.1 GCA_030615435.1 Candidatus Brocadiaceae bacterium
GTCGGTTCTGTCCCACACGATGATGTTGGCGGCTCTCACGCCTGCGCTCAGCAGGCCATCCACGACGGCCTGCGTCACTTCCGGGCGGCTGCTGAGCCTGGCGCCGGGCAGACAACCCACCTTGACCGTGACCTTCTCGCGCGGAGAGAAGAGGCTCTCCCAGGCCGCCCGGGCGCTGGCCTTATCAGTGAGGCGGCGCACCGCTTCGTCGAGCAACCCCTTCACCTTTGCCGCCTTCAGGTCCGTTTCGCCGGCCCGGATATCGTCGCTGCGCGCCAGAATCACCCTCGAGTGATCGCGCTCGGCGGAGCCGGCAGTCTCGGCGCCAGCCTCGCCCTCTCCTCCGTTGCAGGCCAGCCCGGACATGCCCAACAGGCCGGCCGCTGCGGCGCCCTTGAGGAATTGACGTCTGTTCAGGTTCTGGTCCTTCATCGTCCCCAGCCAACCCTGTGAACCCACATCCCTCATTATCAACTCACGGCTCCGGCCCGTGCAAATCCCTTTTCGTATTGAAGCGGCGCGCGGCGGGCGCGTAGAATTGCCGGTGTCCGACCGGGAGTGTCTCGCGCAGGGCGCGCAGTGGAGCGGAATATGCAGAAGACGCCCAAACAGGGCACAGGGGCGGGGCGCAATGCTCCGGAGCAGAGGAGGCGTTCAGACGGCTCGTCGGCGGCCGCCGCAGGGAAGGGAATCCTGGGGCGCTTCCTGCTCTCCGCTGTTGGAGGAGGGCTGGTCTACCTTGCCTTTCCGCCGGCGGACTTCTGGCCGCTGTCTTACGTGGCCCTGGCGCCGGTGTTCTTCTCTGCCTGCCGGAGCCCCTCCTGGAAAGGAGCGGCGCTTTGCGGGGCCGCCGCCGGACTGGTCGCCTACCTGCCGGCCTTCGCCTGGCTGGCAAGTGTCAGCGTAGCGGGCTGGGTTTTTCTATCCATCTACGTCGCGACCTACATGACGGCGGCGGCGGTCCTGGTCAGACATCTTGGGCGCCGTTACCCCCGCGGCTGGCCAGTCCTCGCCGCGTGCGCCTGGGTCGGTCTTGAGCTGATCCGGGCGAACTTCGCGACGGGCTTCCCGTGGCTCCTTTACGGCCACACTCAGCACAGGTTCACGGCGCTCATTCAACTGGCGGCCCTGACGGGGGCATACGGGGTGAGCTTCCTCGTGGTGTGGGTCAATGCGTCCCTGGCCGCGGCGGCACTGTCCTTCCAGAGGCGCGACGCTCACGGTGGGCAGCCGCGGCGGCGGTGGGCGCTCGTCAACGTCGGCGCTGCGCTGGGTCTCGTCTCGATTTGCGCGGTTGCTGGAGCGCGCTTGGCCGCAGGGATGGAGTTGAAGGAGGGACCCGTGGTAGGGGTGGTGCAGCAGAATATCCCCCGGCTCGTGAGCGAGATCGGGATGCCTCCCGAGGTGGCCGAGGCCCTTGCGCAGCTCGAGCTGGAGGCGGAGGGGATGGACGAGTCAACGCGGGAACGGCTCGCCCGGGAAGTCATGGCCTATTACGACGGGATTTACGCCAACATGAGGAGGGAGATAGAAAAAACGGCGGCCCTCTCCGAAAGGCTGGTCGGGGAGGGCGTCCGGCTGCTGGTCTGGCCCGAGACAACCGTTCAGGTGCCCCTGAACATCGCTCCCTCCCTGAACCCCGACGCGCGGTCGGCCGCCGTGCAGGAATTCGCCTTCCAGACCCTGCGGCGTCTCGGCCGGTCTATGGACGCCCATCTGCTGGTGGGAGCCCCGTCATGGTTTCCACGCTCGGCGGGATTTGTCGAGAGGGTTTACTATGACACCACGGTGCGTCACTTTGCGAACAGCGCTTTGATGTTCTCCCCGGACGGGGAGTTCCTCCAGCGCTACGACAAGATGCACCTGGTGCCGTTCGGCGAGTACGTCCCGGGGCGCGACTGGCTTCCCGTCCTGGGAAAACTCACGCCGATGACACGCGACGTGACCCCGGGAGAGACGCCGGTGATCTTCGAGCTGCCCGTCGGCAGCGGTGAAACCGTGCGGTTCGCCGCACTGATCTGTTACGAGGACGTGATGCCGTCGCTGGTCCGGCAGTTCCGACGAGGCGGCGCGCAGTTCCTGGTCAACCTCACAGACGAGGGATGGTATCGGATTCCAGGGGAGCTCACGCAGCACGCGGCGATGGCCGTGTTCCGGGCGGTGGAGACACGCCTCACAGTGGTGCGCGCGGCCAACACGGGCATCTCCTGCTTCATCAACCCGCGCGGGGAGATATACCGCGTTGTAAAGCAGGAAGTGGGCGGGCGGACTCGCCTCTGCGAGGTTGAGGGCTCCGCGGCGGCGCCGGTTCTGCTCTGCGATTCCGTGACGCCTTACGTGCGGCTCGGCGACTGGTTTGGCTGGGGATGCCTGCTGGTCCTGATCTTCCTATGCGCAGCCGGGGGTCTCCTGAGCCGGCGCCGAAAGAGGCCTCGCGACAAGGGAACGAACTGAAAGCAAGGCAGAGAGGGCCCCTGCGGGGCAGGGGGGGCGGCTACAGGGACTCGAAGAAGGCTGCGCTATTGCGGCGGACTTGCTCTGTCTGAGCGGCGGTAAGCCCTGCGCCCCGCAGGATGCGCTCGGCCATCTG
>JAUWZH010000115.1 GCA_030615435.1 Candidatus Brocadiaceae bacterium
GGCGAGACACCCCAGGAAGGATGAGCCGCAATCTACCTGAAAGCGACCGCTTCCAGTGGTCCGATGGCAGACTCCTGCGGATTTTACGAGGGCAGCGCCGGAAATACAAGCTCACAGGCAGGGCTGGATTGTGTCTCGGGCAAAGGATATAATCCGGAGGAAGGACACGCGAGTCACGTCAACGGCAATGTGAACCGGCGGTTCGATTGGTTTCGGCCTGCAAGAGACTTTTGATCCCTGCAAAAGAAGTCTTCAGCCTCCGCTGGAGCAGTGGTGCTGTGCTTTCACTCAGGGCTTCCGGAACTCCGCTTCCCCTGGGCATTCCCTGAGGCGCGGCCCCGGCAGCTTCCTCACGGTACGAGAAAAAGACCGACATGACACAAGAGCCGATCATTTTCGAGGTCGAGCCGGGCGAGTTCGATGAGAAGGTCGTCGCCGCATCGTCCCGGACGACGGTGGTGGTGGACTTTTGGGCGCCCTGGTGCGGTCCCTGTCGCATGCTCACCCCTGTGCTCGAAGGCATAGTCACCTCGATGGGTGGCCGGGCCCGCCTGGCGAAGGTCAACGTGGACGAGCACCAGGAGGTCGCCGCCCGCTTCAACGTGCAGGGCATCCCGGCGGTGAAGGTCTTCCGCGGCGGAGAGGTGGTGGCGGAGTTCGTCGGCGCGCTGCCCGAGGCGCAGGTGCGGCGCGTCCTGGAAAAGGCCATTCCCTCCGCCGGCGATGAGCTTGTGGAACAGGCCGACACGCTGCTCGGTTCTGGAGACAGGGAGGAGGCCCGCCGGCGCTATCGGCAGGTGCTGGACGGGGAACCTCGTCACTACGGCGCCGCCCTGCGGCTCGCCAGGCTCGCCCTGGAGGACGGGCAGCTTGAGGAGGCGCGCCGGCTGGCGTCCCTCATCGGAGAGGACGCGGAGGAACACGCTGAGGCCGCAGGCCTGCTCGCCCGTGTGGGATTCCTCGAACGCTGTCGGGACGGTGGGGGTCTGTGGAGGCATCTCGCCGGCACGCCGAGGAGAACCCTGACGACCTGGATGTCCGCTACGGGCTGGCCTGCTGCCTGGCGGCGGGCGGCGACTATCAGGATGCCATGGAGGAGCTGCTGAAGATACTCAGCGCCGACAAGCACTATCGGGACGAGCTCGCCAGGAAGATGATGCTCGACATATTCTCCATAGTCGGCAAGCACAGTCCCGTCGCCGACCAGTACCGGGACAGGCTGGCGCGGCTGCTCTTTTGATTCGCGGGGAGAACCAGGCGTTGAGAGAAAGAACTTCGGGCAAGCCCGGTTCAGGGCCGGCCGCCGACGCCGCGCGCGGCGCGCTGGTTTAGCCCGGAGGTCAAGAATGCGACTTTCTCGCAGGTTTGATGCTGGACAAGTCCTACGGAAAGGCTACAATACGCTCGGAGGGCGGCAAGGTGACGCATGTCGAGACGGAGACACGGCGAACGTGGCAGTATAAGGACCTGCTCGAGCAGGTGTCCAAGCCTACAGGTATAGCGTGCTATCGCCAGGCTGTTGGCTCTTCCATTCGGGATCGCGCTGGGTAATGAATACTACATGGGTCAAGAGGGGTTCCGTGCACACAGTCCTCCCGTCTTACGTTTGGCTAAGCGACTTCTGACCGTCTCATGCGGAAACCGCATAAGATGCCGGAGCGCAAAAGATAGGAAGCTCTCGAGACACGTGTTTGCTTTGTTCAGGCCGCAGGGGTCTTATCTCGCGAACACGCCGCACAAGGGTATTATGCGGAAATTAGATACTCAAAAGCTCCGCCACTCTAGCAGACGGGGCGAGCGAGAACGGCTGCGTGACAACACATACATACAGGGCCCCAGGAGAGCGGACATATGGGGCGAAAGAAAAGAGGTGCTGCGATGAAGAACTGGTGGATCAGGCTGCTAGCCTCCGCGCTGATTCTGGTGACTGGTGCTCTCCTCACCATGGGCTATCGGCAGCCGACGAGTCAGTGGGGCGGCGTTGCGCAAGCACTGGGCCTTGCACTGCTGGTGACAGGGGCAGCTTCTCTTTTCCGGGAAGGCGTGCTGGGGCCCCTGAGACTGCAGGACATCGAGGAGTTCGTAGACAAGCACGAACATGCCAGTCAGGAGCGGTTGGCGGGCTTACAGCGGGAGGTCCAGAAGGTCCAGAAGCAACTCCCGGGCGTGCAGCAAACAGTTCAGGAGCAGTTCGGGAAGTTGTCAGGTTTACTCCGAGGCGCAGGTATGCGGATGGTGTCTGCGCAGCGCCGTGGGTACCCCGGATATCACAAGTGGGTTCTAGAGGACGCACCTCAGGACATGTTCTTTGCTGGACGCTCGGTTCTCCATCGGGTGCGCGCGGATTTCGAGAGCTTGCAGCTGCTCTCTGTAGAGGAAGCCCTCGCGAGAAAGGTTGCTGAAGGTTCGCATATTAGGATTCTCTTTCTCGATCCTTCATGGGATTTCGTGAAAGACATAGCAAGGTGGGAGGGACAAGACTCCACTCTCCGAGCCGATCTGGCAACCACCTTAGGCGTTTGCAGGCGGCTGTGGGAGCGGATAGAAGATCACAAGTTCCCCGGATCACTTGAGATACGAGCTTGTCAAGAGCTGCAGCAGTATGCATTCCACCACGTGGTCTGCAAGCAGAAGATGCAAGCGGAAATGTTGGTGGGCTTCTACTTCGCTGGGGTTCACGGCATTGAAACGCCCCTGTTCGTCGTAGATAACGAGGCCATCAAAGAGGTTTTCGAACGTCATTTCAACACGGTCTTCAATAGGGCAAAGGAACTGCTTTTCTATTCACAACACGGAATCGAGAAGCGCTTCCAGTCTGATTATTTCCGGCAGTGTGCCAACACGTTGGCAGAGCACATCGGCCACGACAAAGTTAATGACCTGTGTTGGGCAAGGGCAAGCATCGCCGAACAAGAGGATCAGCCCGACCAGCAATAGCCGGTCGTTGTGCGCGTTTCTTGGTGACGGGTCATCCGTAGCGTTAGAAAGCATTGACGACTCAAGTCCGCCGAGTCCTGTCGGCGGACGTTGAATGATCAAACCCGATTGTGTGGGGAGCTTCGTCTCTCCGGCGATCGGTCTTTTCTTTTGGCAGCCAACACCGAAGAGAAAGCGTCGACCGTCGCCCCCGCCGGGGACCCCGAAACGCTGGCGCGGGCATACCTCGAAGGCACGCTGGAACTCGACGAGAACATCTGCGACCACTGAGGGCAGCGGTTCAGCCGCGCCTCGGCGCGCTGGTCTGGCCCGGAGGTCGAGAACGCGACTTCCTCGCAGGTTTGATACTGCGCAAGTTCTACGGGTCGGTTATAATACGGTCGGAGAGCGGCAAGGTCACGCATGTGGAGACGGAGACGCGGCGGATGTAGCGGTACCAGGATCAGCCCGAGGAGACCGCCGGCCCTTCGGGCCCTGCTCATAACAGTTGTCCGTGATATTGCGCGCGCCGCATAATGGTACTCCAGGCCACACAAACCGGCACGACGGCCCCGAGGCCCCAGGGAAACGGTCCCCGGGTGGGCTGCCTGAGGGTCTTACGGGCCGCAGAATCTGCGCCAAGCCCATTGTAGGTGAAAAGATACTGTTAGGCATACAACAACATGAGGAGACAATGGCATGAGATTAATACTCAAGCGAAGTGTTCTTGGCATAGCAAAGCGTAGTAGACTTGTTACGGATGTAGCTGCCTATATTATGCGCCATTCCTCAACACAGACAAATATGAAAGATACTTATGGGTACTTCCGTGAACGGTTCACAAACAATGGCAAAGACAAGGATGCAAACGAATCCATCAGGGAAGATCTGGTTAGGCAGTTTGAGCGCATCGACCAAGAAGTGCCGATTGCATCAACTCCTACAGATGGCCTTTTTCTTGCGGAAATGCTGCTAAACATGGAAGCTGATGGGGATATAGTCGAGTGTGGTTGTTATGCTGGGGGCAGCTCTGCCAAACTGTCACTTTTAGCAAAGCTCCTAAATCGAAAACTTATTGTCTTTGATAGTTTTGAAGGGCTACCAGTAGTTGAACAGTACTATTTGAGAGACCAGCATTGCAGACGAAGTAACGATTGGGTTACAGATTGGAGCGAAGGAAGATATGCGGCCAGACTAGATGAAGTACAGAGCAATATAGAACAGTATGGAGAGTTCTCCGTCTGTAGTCTGGTCAAAGGGTGGTTTAACGAGACCCTTACTCGTGGCAACTTGCCAGAGCAAGTGTCATTCGTCTTTGCCGATGTTGATTTGGCTAATTCTGCCAGAGATTGCTTTGTTGCAATTTGGCCGCTTGTGTCGAACCGCGGCATCTATGTAACTCACGATACTGCATACATCAAAGTTCTTCAGGAACTCTACAATCCCAAACTATGGAAAGAGCAGTTCAAGTCGATGCCACCAATTCTATTTGGCGCGGGCTATGGTCTTTGCAATGATTCTCCACATATTGGTTACTTGGTGAAGGGTGAGTCTTTGAGTTCAGAGTATTTGAAGAGTCTTACTATAGACAAATAGAGAAAGTCCGTGGACAAAACAATGCCTAACAAGGCGCTGCACCTGACCGCTTTTCCGCTGCGCTCCAAGGCGGCAGCTAATGCATACGTTCGCATCCGCGTCGACCAAGACTGCTGCAGGCGTAGATCGTGGCCGCCGACGTCTTGCCTTCGGAGCGCCAGTAGCCTTTTCGAAGGCCCGCTTCAAGATCTGCTTGAAGCTCTGCGGCCCGCCGACCCCTGCCCACCGGGCCCTGTCGGCACGCGCAGGGTTCAGCCCAGGATGAACCGCACGACGGCCTCCGAGAGGACCTCGTTGCCGTACGGCGCCATGTGGGCCTTGTCCTCGCGCAGACACTCGAACACCCCGGCGTCCAGGACGGCCCGATAGAGGTCGTTTACCTCGATGCCGTTCTGCTCCATCACCGACAGCGCGGCGGCGTTGTAGCGCTCCACGATGGGGTCGAGGCGGCACTGCTCTTTCGGCGTCTCGTCGCGCGGCGTGAGCATCGGAGTCGTGGTGGCCCAGATGAGCCGGGCGTTCGTCTCGGCCTTCAGCCGCCTGACGATGAGCTTGAGGTTGCGCACGTACTCCCTCTGCGTGACCCGAGGCGCCGAATCCGGGCAATGGATCAGGTCGTGTATCCCGCAGTTGAACTGGTAAATGTCCGGGCGGGACTCAATGGCCCATGGCCCGAGTTTCTCCCTGTGCAGGAGGCTGTTCCTGCAATTCTCCTCCGGTCCCCACACCTCTGCCCGCTTGCCCACTTTCCGCCGCACCATGGGCTCGTAATGCATCCGAATGCTGTCACCGACGAGCACTATCTTCACTGCCGGCATCCTTTCTGCCAGAGCCGCCGAATGAGACCTGTCGCCCCGGCGACACGGGGGCGACTCGCCGCTTGCCGGGCGACGCCCGACTCGGCCGATCAGGCAAGACTCGACAACCTACCGTGCGCCGGAAAGGTCGTCATCTTACCCCTGACAGCCCGGTCTGTCACTTGATTCGCCCTGCCGGATTCGTTTATCTATAGTTCACACCGACCTTGTGCGGTAGAGAAAGGAACGCCTGATGAACGAGGTCTATTTTGCAGATGCTCGGGTTCGGCGCCTGCTCCCGGAAGAGACACTTCCGGCGAAGTTCCGCAGGCTTCTTCAGAAGATCAACCTCCCCTCCACGGTCGAGGGCCAGACGGTCGCCGTCAAGATGCACTTCGGGGGCAATATCGGCTATACGACCGTCCATCCCGTCTTCGTGCGCATCCTGGTGGAAGAGGTGAAGGAGGCGGGGGCGAGGGAAGTCTCGGTCATGGACTGGAGCACTCGCGACGCGGCCCGGCGCGGCTACACGCAGGAAGCCCTCGGCGCGCCCGTCGTTTCCTGCTACGGGCTGGACGAGAAGGACGTCAAGAGGAAGAAGATCGGCTTCGGCCCGGTCCATTACGCCTCGTATGGGCGCAGGGTCTGGGATGCAGACGCCTTCATCGGCCTGGCCCACGTGAAGGGACACGGGAACTGCGGCTTCGCCGGGGCGATAAAGAACATCGCGATGGGAACCGTCTCCGCCCGCACGCGCGGCCTGGTCCACCGCCTGGAAGGCGGCATCGTCTGGCACGAGGACAGGTGCATCCACTGCGAGAAGTGCATCGAGCAGTGCCCGAACGACGCCAACAGCTTCGACGAAGAGGGCAAGTATCACATCGCGTTCCACCACTGCACCTATTGCCAGCACTGCATCCTGGCCTGTCCCGAGGACGCGCTGGAGCTGGTCGAGCAAGACTTCGACAGATTCCAGGAGGGCCTGGCGCGCCTCGCCGCCGTCTTTCTGAACCATCTCAAGCCCAACAGGGCGCTCTTCGTCAACGTCCTGAACAACATCACCGCCTACTGCGACTGCTGGGGCATGAGCACGCCGAACCTGGTACCCGACATCGGCATACTCGCCGGACGGAACATCGTGGCGGTTGACAAGGCATCTCTGGACAGGATCAAGGCCTCGAAGCTCATGGCCGAGGGCCTGCCGATCGGGCACAAGCTGGCGCGCAGGAGGGGACACCTCTTCGAGCGCATCACCGGCAAGGACCCCTACGTGCAGGTGCGCAAGATGGACGAGCTCGGCTTCGGCCCACCCGACTACAAGATCGTGGAAGTGGCCTGAGCGGGGGTTCGAGCGGCAGGGAGCGTCAGGCACGTTGATGCGTGGTGGCCCGGCCGCGATCCACAGGTCCCGCGCCGGCGTTCAGCCGCCGGGGGAGAAAGGCGGAAAATGGGGGCCTGACCACAGAAAGCGAACCGTCTCGCCTTTCTCGACCCCCGAACAATCCGCCGGCAGGCTGAGCAGTGCGTCGGCACTCCTTGCGCCCGTGATGTCGGCGCTGCCGTGCGAGCGCGTCCTGCGCAAGTGGCAGACGCCCTCCCGCGCGCGCACCGTGCAGGGGAGGAAGTTGCGGCGGCCCGGCTTGTTACCGAAGCTCTCGTCCATCACCCCGTCCCGGAAAGCGGGCTCGGCGCAGCGCAGTCCCATCAGGCGTCGAATGGCGGGGCGCACCAGCACCTGGAAGACTACGAAGCATGAAAGAGGATTGCCGGGCATGCCGAAGGCCGCCGCCCCGTCCCGCACGCCGAAGTAGGTGGGTTTGCCCGGCTTTATTGCACATCTGTGGAAGACTCGCCGCACGCCGAGTTCCTCGAGGGTCGGAGGAACAAGGTCGCGCTGCCCCACCGAGACCCCCCCTGAGATGACGAACAGGTCGGCTTGGAGTCCCCTGCGAATCGCCTCACGAAGCCGCCCGGGCTCGTCGCCGACGACGCCGAGGTAGCGGAACTCCTCGGCCAGCGGGCCGAGCAGCGCGGAGAGCATGGGGCCGTTGCTGTTGTATATCTGCCCCCGGGCCACGGGACGGCCGGGCTCGACGACCTCCGTTCCAGTGCACAGCAGGGCGACGCGAGGGCGCCGGAACACGGCGAGCCGTTCGTGCCCCGCCGAAGCGGCCACCCCGACGCCGAGGGGGCTGAGAAACTCCCCCGCCCGGGCGACCGTTTCCCCCCGGCGCATGTCCTCTCCTCGCGGGCAGATGTTTGAGCCGCTGAGTTTCAGCACCCGCACCCGGCCTCCTTCCAGCTCCTCGGTGTGCTCGACCATCACGACCGTATCGGCACCCTCGGGCACGGGCGACCCGGTGGTGATTCGCGCCGCCTGCCCCGGCCCGACCCTGAACTCGGGCCACCCTCCCGCGAACGAATCCCCGACGAGCGCGAGCGTGGCAGGCAGCTCCGCAACGTCAGGGGACCTCTCGGCGAAGCCGTCCATCGCCGCCTTGTTGAAAGGCGGGCTGTCAACGCGGGAAACT